>JANLUQ010000340.1:0-32737 GCA_031363565.1 Armatimonadota bacterium
TAGACCGAATCGCTGCTGACTGTGGGTGGAATGAGGATGTTGGTGGGCAGTTTAATCGTAGACCGTTTGCTGCCGTTATTCGGGTCCAGGCCATACAGGGTGTCACCAGCCGCGATATACAGTGTAGTCCCGTCGTAGACGGGGGGAACAAGGCTGGGATCAGCGGCGAATTGAACTGCCCAGCCCTTTTTCCCGGTGCGGGCGTTGAGACTGTAGACGTTGCCGTCGGAAGAGTTGAAAACGACAAGGCCGCCTGTGATCGTGGGAGAGGTCGTGATCGGTCCGCCCATGGCGGTATCCCAGATGACTTTCCCAGTGTCTGTGCTCAGGGCATATCCGTGGCTGTTGCCGCTGCCGAAGTAGACGACGCCGTTGCTGATGATCGGGGCGGAGCGGATAGTGCCTTCCAGCTTCGTGGTCCAGACCAATTTTCCGGTCGCGGCGTCCAGTTTGTAGGCCTGCCCGTTGTCATCGGTGACATAGAGAAAACCGGCGGAGAGAGCAGGGGTAGTCGCAAAGAAGGTGCGCGCCTTGCCGTCTGCCGGGTACTGCCACCGCATCGTTCCATCTGAGGCGTTCAGGGCATAGAATGCCCCCCCAGAGGGGAAGTAGACGGTGGAAGCCGCGTAGACCGGCGAGGCTGGGTTATTCTTTGCGTAGGCCGTCGTGTGCCGCCAGAGCACCGAAAACGGCGCATTCAGCTTCTCGTCAGCCACACCGGTGTGGCCAATGTTGCCCCGGTAATAGTCCACATGCGCCGTGTTGATCGGTGCTGTGGAGACAGCAGGCGATGCGGCGGCATCAGGTGTCGCAGGAGCAGCCTGGGCGAAGACGGGCGTCCCAAGCAGCAGCAGAGCGGCCGAGAGCGGATAGGGGTAGTGTTTGTGCATTGCTGACATCCTTGGTTTGTTCCTCCGTAAACAGATGACCGAAAAATAGATGAGCGAGCGAGAACTGAAAAATTCCTAGCGGCGGCGCTTTTCGTCATCGCGCCACTCTGTTTCCGAACCGGGCAGACCTGAGTTCTTCCACAGCTTCTCCAGGCGGCGGCGGTCCTGCCGATCCTTCCAGCGGCCGGCGAAGTCGAATGGGCTGCGCCGCTGCGGTGAGTCGTCCAGCGTGGTGCGGAACGTGGGCCGAGCGGGGCGCGAGTCCATCCGCAAGTCCGGTCCGCGAAAGTCGCGGCGGGGGGCGCTGTAGGAGCCGACATCGCCCCAGGGGCGGGCGAACTTAACATATAGGAACGCTGCCAGGATGCCGCCGAGTGAGAACAAGCCCAGAAGGGGGCCG
The DNA here is from genome assembly GCA_031363565.1 of Armatimonadota bacterium. Lineage (GTDB taxonomy): Bacteria > Armatimonadota > Armatimonadia > Armatimonadales > Capsulimonadaceae > JANXMY01. Next base: position 1,291 of record JANLUQ010000340.1, read on the forward strand.
AGCATACCGCCATAGGTGAAGTAGGTCCAGATCGTCACGCCGATCGCTAGATATTTGGCACGGACCGGGAAGAAGTAGACCGTGATCTGCTGCTCCGGGTTGAGCATGCAGAAGGCAACGATCAGGCCGGTCCACGGCAGAAACACGCCGTAGAGTATCGGCAGCGGTCCATGCAGGAGTAGACTACCAACCAGCAGAGATAGCGAAGACGCCAGTGTCAGCGCAAAGAAGAATATCGCGTAGCGCTGACTCCCCCAACTCCGCTCCAGGCTGCCGCCGCTCAACCAGAAGAAAACCAGATTAATGACGAACCAGAAAGAGAACGCCCCAGGGGATACCAGCGCGTAAGTCAAAAGCGTCCAGGGTGCGTGGAAAACGCTCCTGACTCCGAAGACCATCTCCGACTGAAGGAAGGACCCGGCGAGGGCGGGCGAGAAAAATGCGGCCAGGAAACTGAGGACGTTTATGCCCACGAGGGACAGCGTGACAGGTACACCGCCGCGCTGCACAAAATCCCTGAGCCAGTCGAGTGGTGAATTAGGCGAGTTGTACCGCATCTTGCTCTGCTTTCCAGATTCTACCTAGCGCGCCTGTCGGGCAGGCTCCGCAAAGCGGTAGTTGAAGCGGGCATAAGGGGCGACATCCCCTTTGCCGTAAAAGTCCATGATGTCCGGCCGATCCGGGATGTTGTCCGCCCACTTGAAATTGAGGGTGAGCGGCCCGCCTGATGCGGGCAGTTGTAAAATCCTACGCGAGACGACCAGCATCAGGTCACGGCCCTGCCGCCGGAATGATGCCATGCCGACCGGCTTCCAGCTCCATGCCCCCCCAATATTACGCTCGATGGTGCAGAGTCCGCCAATTCGGGAGCGGTTGACGAGGAAATCATACCCATGCCAGCCGGTTGCGCTGCTGCCGTCCGTGTCCAGCAGCAAAAGCATCCAGTTCCGGCCTGATGCCGGTGTCAGGGGTGCAGATGCGCGGACATGGAAATAGAGGTTGGTGTCGTCGCGCGCCACTTGCGCCAGCACGATGTCGTTCCGCGCGCTGTCGTCACGGTAATGTGAGTGCGGCGTGGCTCCGTCCCAGTCCCGCGCCGCGATACCACCCGCATTCTGATAGACCGGGCGGACAGCGTCCCACTGTTTATACGATTCTCGCAGCTTAATTGTTCTCGGAGCGGAGGGCGGGGTAGGGGGACGCATCCCTTTGTACCGCCGCATGTCGGCGACGAACTGGTTGTAATAGTCGTCGCCGTATCCGCCCTTCATCGGTTCTAAGTCGCGGTTGAAGTCCTCGTTGAACTCGTCCACGATATGCCCCTGTCCGGGCTTGGTCGTGCGGCCCAGGAACACGACGCCGGGGGTCTCCCAGACCGAGGCGGTCCATTCGTTCCACCCGGTCACAAGCAGAATGGGGGCGGCAACCTTCGCGGCGTTGTCCCACTGCGCCTGGAAGAACAGTCCCTTTGCCGCATCCGGCGAGACCCACTGATCGTTATAGACGGGCACATGGCCCGGCGCACAGCTCACTCCGCCGGTCTTCATGTTGCCCCAGAGCGGCCCGCCGAGCGATTTGGAGACCACCATCTGCTCGACCTTGCCGCCCGGACCCAGGGCGGGCCGCTGCGAGTGGCCCTGGTAGAACTCGTCCATGAAGCGCCACTTGGTCGGCTCTTTGGCGGCGTCGTGAAAAGCCCAGGTGGGCCGCCAGGTGAAATAGTCCTGGATGGCCGGCAGGAGGGCCGGCTCTTTCATCTTGAGAGGCTGGGCCGGCCTAGACGCCATCAGGAGCGGCTTGCCCTGCCACCGGAACCACATATCGTCATACTTCCCCGGTTTATACCAGGTTCGATACAGCGCCTCGATCTTCCACTCCGGCTCGGAGTTTAGGAAGAAGGCCAGGCGCGGGACGTGGACGCCTTTGGCCTTCATATCCTCCGCCACAGTGAGGAACTGCTTCATCTCGGCGTCGTAGATGCTCCCGTTGGTGTAGTCCAGGAACAGGAAGTCCACGCCCGCATCGGCGAGCATTTTCAGGTGCTTACGGATGACCCACGGGTCTGTCGAGAGGTAATAGCCGAACAGCGGCTCGGCCCAGTACCAGGTCGGGTCGCTCGGCCCGCCTTTTGGGTGCGCCTCGAAATCTTTGAAGCCGGGGTGCGTCTTCAGGAACTCGGTGACGTTGTAATCCGGCCCCCAGCGGTCCGGCCCGTGCCACTGCCAGTAGAACATCCCGACATAGCGATTCGGCTTCGGCCCGCCGACTTCGGCGTAGGTCGGCAGCCTGCGGCCCAGGGCATCGGTCGCCACACAGCTCGCATTATCAATGGTGATCTGCGGGCTGTTCTGGGCCGGGGCGGGTTTCTGTCCGGTCAGCAGAAGCGCCGCGAGGGCAAGGGCCAGCAGATAGTTCGTTTTGACAATTTTCACGATGTATGCGTGGTTTGCCTTTCAGTAGTCCCGAGGGGTTGAAAACCCCTCGCTAAGGAAGGTGTCCTTCGGACAAAGGAGCGGGTTCGGACTCCCCTCGTGGCAGGAAGCGTCTCTGCCTGCGGGGGTTCGTTTTCGCAATTTTGTTCCTCGCACGCCTCCGGCGTCTTTTTGCGGTCTGGTCCATCGTCTGTTGCCGATGGGCTGATAGCAGGCAAACAAGCCAGATGTTCTATTGTCTAAACATCCGGCTTTTTCCTTCTTTTATTATCTGTGGCCCCGACGCTGTATTCAGGGCATTCGCTAGAGCAGACAGAACGGGAGGCGGGCGGGATTATTCCAGGATTGTGATCTGCCGTATGGGGCTATTCTACACGGTACACGCCGGTCTGTCAAGTCGCGATCCTGGTTCTGATTCAGAGGACCTCGGTGGAGACTTCCCCGTCCCCCATCATTTCCATCTGAAGCAAGTGCTCGCGCAGACTCTAGAACCAATACCTCAGCTGGACGTGGCTCATCGCTTCAGTCAAGCCTGATCTCATAGGTGCGGCATTTGAGATATTGAGCGTTCGCCAACCGACGTTCAGTCCACGTGGTTGGCATGAGCGGGTCTTTTTCTATCCCCACAACTTCCGGTCCAGCGCGCGGTACTGGATGGCTTCGGCGACATGGGCGAGTTGGACATCTTCTTCGGCGTCCAGGTCGGCGATGGTACGGGACAGTTTCAGGATGCGGTCGTAGGCGCGGGCGGAGAGGCCGAGCTGCGAGATGGCCGCGCGCAGCAGGTCCTTGACATCGTCGGCGACGCGGCAGAACTGCTTGATCTGGCGGGCACCCATGTGGGCGTTGCAGTGGAGGGAGGTGCCGTCGAAGCGCTGCCGCTGGCGCTCCCGTGCGCCCAGGACGCGGCCCCGGATGGCCTCGGACGGCTCGCCCGTCCCGCCGCCCTGGATCATCTCATCCTGGCGCAGACGCGGCACCTCGATGTGGATGTCAATGCGGTCCAGGAGGGGACCGCTGATGCGCTGGAGGTACTTGGCGATGGTCGGCGGCGAGCAGGCACAGGTTTTGACGGTGTCCCCGTAGTAGCCGCAGGGGCAGGGGTTCATAGCGGCCACCAGCATCAGCCGGGCGGGATAGGTCATGGTCGCCGCGATGCGGGCGATGGTCACATGGCCGTCTTCGAGCGGCTGGCGCAGCACTTCGAGCACGTCACGCTTGAACTCAGGTAATTCGTCTAAAAAAAGTATTCCATTGTGAGCCAGCGAGACTTCGCCGGGGCGCGGCGTACTGCCGCCGCCGGCCAGGGCAGCGTTCGAGATCGAGTGGTGCGGCGACCGGAAAGGCCGCCGCGTCACCAGGGCTTTGTGCGTCCCTAAGAGTCCTCCAACTGAGTAAATCTTGGTCACATCCAGCGACTCTTCGAGCGTCAGCGGCGGCAGGATGGACGGCACGCGCCGGGCCAGCATGGTCTTCCCTGAGCCAGGCGGGCCGACGAGGAGGATGTTGTGACCTCCCGCTGCGGCGACTTCCAGGGCGCGCTTGACGTGTTCCTGGCCTTTGACCTCGCAGAAGTCCAGGTCGTCCGAGTGGACCTGATGCAGCAATGCGCTGGGGTCGGCGGTCAGGGGCGTCTGGGCGTCGAAGTCATTGAGCAGGACGACCACATCGGCGAGGGAGCGAACGGCGAAGACCTTGACGTCGCCGACGACGGCCGCCTCCTGGGCGTTGGCCTCGGGAACGACTAGAAAAGGGCGCTTGTCGGCCCGTGCCTTGATCGCCATGGGCAGGACGCCTGAGACGGGGCTGACGGTCCCGTCAAGCGCAAGTTCACCGACGAACATTCCCTCGCTGATGTGCTCAGTCCGCACCTGCCCGGTGGCGGCCAGGATGCCTACGGCGATGGGCAGGTCGAAGGCCGGTCCCTGCTTCTTGATGTCTGCGGGCGCGAGATTAATGGTGATCCGCCGGAGCGGAAAATCCAGCCCGGTGTTCTTGATGGCGCTGCGGACGCGCTCACGCGACTCTTGAACGGCGGCGTCGGGCAGGCCGACGATGGTGAAGATCGCTAGGGCAGAGGAAATATCCACTTCAACCCGCACGATGTATGCATCAACGCCGAGAATGGCGCTGGAATCTACCTGAGAGAGCATTATTTTGTTCCTCCTGAACCCGGTTCACATCCTTGTTTGTCATTCGATGCCTGTCCATTCCCGGTACGGGCGAAAAATTCCTGCTTTGCCGTTTGGTTTTTTCAGGCTCCTGGTATACCTAGGAGGTAAAGATTTCCTCTCTGGACGGCATAATCACGGGTAGACGGTCCTCAACAGGCCGTTATCCTTCGCAAACGAACAGGGCAAACCGTCCGGCGCAGGGCCGGTTCACCGAAAGGGCGGGACGCAAAGCTACGGGCCTATTTTTCCTCTGTGAAAACAAAGGGGAATGGCCGCCGGGCTACCGAACTGCGACGATTACGAAGGAGAAACCATGAACGCACGAAAAGTAGGCCGGCTTCTCTCGCTCCTGGCCGGGGCGGCGGCGGTCAGCGTGACGGCCGCCCATGCGGCTGGGATGTCGTCTCCGGCAAGGCCGAACTCCACGAAGGCCACCGCGCCGGCGCCCATAGTCATTGTCAAGCTGGGCGATGCGATGCTGGAGGAATACCACAACGGCGACCTGGACGGACGGACGACCATTCTGCGCGGCGGGGATATCGCGCAAAAGGTGAAGAGTGGCGGCGTCAAAAAGCGCGTGTAGGGCGACGAGTTCACGGTGAAAGGGAGGCCGGCGCTGGCCTCCCTTTCATCTGTCACTGCCTGAGCATTCAGAATCGCCCTGCGTCAGAGAGTGGCAGCATGAGCTGTGGGGTGGGGATGGTATGGTCGGCGCGGGTGGCGATGATGCTGGTGCCGACCGCGAAATACTCAATGACGTGGCTGCCCCAGCCGTGCGAGTTCTCCTTGATAGTCGCGCCGACGATGCCGTCCGCCTGGAGCTGCTCCGCCTCGGCCTGCATTCGCGCTAAAGAGAGTTCGCGAGCATCGTAGATGGCCTGCGTATAAGTGGGCATCTCGACGTTCTGGCCGATCTGCGAGAACCAGGCTTTGACGCCCTGGTAGCCGACATGGTAGACGCAGTTGCCCATGACGAACGAGACGGGCCGGTAGCCGGCCTTGATCAATGTCCAGAAATCCTGTCCGCTCAGGTCGCTGGTAAAGGGCCGGCCATTGGGCGCACGATGGCTTTCGCCGCTGCGGGCCTTGATGGCGGTGCCGATGGCGATGAACTCGGCCAGGTTCTCGCCCCACTCCTGCCGCCCCACCTCCAGGCGGACGCCGACGATGCCGTCCGCGCCGATGCTATCGGCTTCCTCCTCCATGCGCGTCATCGCCAGCTCGCGGGCGTGGTACATGGCCTGGGTCAGCGTTTCCAGCTCCATGCTCTGGTTCATGGCGGGCTTCTGCCAGCCGATGTGATAGATACTGGACCCGACGACCAGCCCAAGCGGGTCGAAGCCGGCTTCTTTGACCAGCAGGAACTCGTTGACGGACAGGTCACTGGTGAACAGGCCCTTCTGGTTCGCGCCGGGCTTCATGGCAGCGAGGCGGCCTCGGGCGTTGGCGGGAAGGCCCTCCTGGGAGCCGGGCGTATAGGGATTGGGCATGATGGTATTCTCCTTGATTAGCTGATGACTTACACGGGGCTGAACTCCCGTGCCTTAGAAGTGCAAGCCCCCCGCCTGCGCGGGCGAAGAACAGGATAGGAGGGCGCGATGAATCGTGCCCCTACAGCGGCATGATGGGATGGATGACCGGCTGATAGTCCATGAACGGCGCGATGGCCGTGCCGAGGACGAAAAAGCGGACGATCAAATCTTTGCGCTTCTGCTTCTTTTCGTCTTCGTACAACTCGACTTCAACTTCACGAACGATGATCTGTTTCTCGATCTTCACGCCGACAATGCCCGCCGCATTCAGCCGCGTCGCTTCTTCTTCCATATACTGAACGGCGATGCGTCGCGAATCGGAAAAGCCGGACGTATATTCCCGCAACTCCTGGTTGACGCGGGCCGCGCCGTTTAGAAGGCGGCTGCCGGTGATCCATTTTGTCGCGTTCGTCGTCACCTGCTGGTAGACGCAGGTGCCATAGGCGACGCCCACGGGGCGGTAGCCCGCACTGAGGAGCGCCCAGAACTCCTGGCCGGAGAGGGCGGACACGAAAGGGGCGGATGTCACCGGGGCACCCTGCCAGCGGATCGCCGTTCCCAGTGCGCTCACGTCCAGCATACGGTCGTCCCAGGCGGAAGGCTTTGCCGCCAGTGTCACGCCAACGACGCCATGCGCGCCCAGTTCCTTCGCTTCCGCTTGCAGGCGGGAAAGAGCGAGACGCCAGGCCTCATTGTGCGCCCGTGAGACTACAGTCAGCTCCATGCTGGTGTAGACCGCCGACGGCTGCCAGCCGACATGGTAGGAGCAGTTGCCCGTCACCTGTCCAAGCGGGGTAATCCGCTCCGCGCGGGTCAGGACGAACTCGTTGACGCTCAGGCTGCTGGTGAAGAGGCGTTTGTTCTCCCGCAGCGTCCGCAGCCGCCACTCGGCGTTGAGCGGCAGGCCGCCCTGCATGAGCTGCTCCTGGCTCCGCTTGTTCCGCCAATCATCGTTCGACTTGCCTTTGATTGTTGCCATATCATTGAGTAGAGACCCGGCGGGGGTTGAAAAGTTGCAGCCCCATTCAGCCGGTGAGCGGCATCGAATAGTCAATCGTCGGCGCGTCGCCTTGCGAACCGACTACGGCAGTCCCGAGTGCCGTAAACTCGATCATCATGCCTTGACTTGTGCGGCCACTCCGGTTCAGAGTCCTTTTGGTCTCGACACTGATGCCGAGGACGCCATCGCCCCCAAGCGTGGCGGCTTCTGCTTCCAGGGCCGTCAAGGCATTATGGCGGGCCGTGTAAAGCCCGCGCGTGAAGTCGCTGCGCTCGACGTTCTGCCTAGATCCTGTGATCTCCCGTTGAACGCGCCGGTGAAATCTCTGGTAATAGACGCAGACGCCCAGGGCGACGCCGGTTGGGCGGTAGCCGGCGGCTGTCAGCGCAAAATAGTCCTGGCCCGTGAGTGTGCAGGTGAAGGGCCGCCCCCCTGACCCCGACGCACACCCGCTGACCGCTGTTCCCAGAACCGAATACTCCCACAGGCCATGAGCGACCTCGTTGTGCGTGATGTGGATGCCGACAACGCCGGACGCGCCCAGCCGCTTCGCTTGCTTTTCCAGTCGGTCATAGGCCGCACGGAGGACTTGGGTACGGTCGCGGGTCATGCCCTTCATGGCCCGGCTGCTCTCGGGGCACTCCTGCTCCGGCAGGACGTAGACGACGCTGCCGGCGACGACGCCCAGCACGGTCAGATGCGGGGCAAGGACGAACTCGTTCACGCTCAGGCGACTCACGAACAAAGTGCGGCTCCCTCGCCTCAACCCACCAATGGCAGGGCGTAGTCAATCGCCAGCGTGTCGCTGCCCGATGCGACGATGGCGGTCCCCAGGGCAGTGAACTCGACAAGGAGATCGCGGCGCTGCTGGTTGTTGATCTCTACCTCATGGGACCGGATGTTGTCCTCGATGGTGACGCCGACCACGCCCTCAGCGGACACGCGGGTTGCCTCATCGCCCAGGCGGCTCATGGCGGCGTGGCGGGCGATATAGATGGCCTGGGTATAGTCGGTCAGCTCCTGGTTCATCATTCCGCCGCCGAAGAAGCCACCCTGATTAGCCCATTGGGTCGAGTAGGAGGCGACCTGATAGTAGGTGCAGGTGCCGAAGGCGAAGCCGACAGGGACAAACCCGCCGCGCCGCAGGGCATAGAACTCCTGGCCGGACAGGGCGCAGACGAAAGGGTGTTCGGGAACGGGTAGGCCCGGCAGGGCGACGGCGGTGCCGCGCGCGGCGAACTCCAGCAGGTTCTCGCCCCATTCATAAGCCTGACGCTCCAGGCGGACGCCGATAACGCCGTGCGCGCCCAAGACGCGCGCTTCCTGCTGCAAGCGTGAGATGGCGAGGAGGCGGGCGTGGTACTGGGCGTGGCTGAGGGTAACAAGCTCCGCGCTGGAATACATCGGCGTATACTGCCAGCCGATGTGGTAGATGGTGCTGCCCATGACCTGGCCCAGCGGACGGACGCCCTCAGAGATGGACAGGGCGAACTCATTGATGCTGAGGCTGCTGGTGAAGAACTTCCCATTTTTACGAAGCTCCGTCAGGCGAAGCTCCGCTCCGAGTGGCAGGCGGCCCTGGGCGAGCCGTTCCTGGTCCTGACGGGCATGGTCGTCTACGTCCGTGTTGCGCTTGCCGAAGAGGGGCATGTGAGCTACTCCATTCTTTTCGGACCTAACCGCAGCGCAAGCGCCGGGGTTAGGCCCTACATCAGTCCAGCAGGTTCTTGAGTGCGAAAAACGCCTTCTCGTTCTGCTGGGCGCGGGCGGCGACATGGGCGCTGAGGTCGGCCAGCCAGTCCTCCACGGGGACCGCTTCCGTCTTGAGCGTGATGCCACGGACGACTTTGGCGCGCTGGGCAACCAGCGGGCCGCGACCCAGGTCCTCCAGCGTGTAGATCGAGTCACCCAGCGTTATCAGCACTTTGCGAATGGGTTTTTCGCGCTGAAAGAGGCCGCCCCGTCGCTCGATCACGGTTTCGTCAGGGAGGGCGCTCGTCAAGACCTGCCCTAGCAGGGGCAGGAAGGTCCGCGCGTCCTGGGCATAGGCATAGGCCAGGGCGCCGGCGACACCGACCTCGGAAAACTCTTCACCGGTCATAGCAGGTCTTTCTCATAGAACGCTGTCCCCCAGCGCATCCAGAAGTCCGGGAACGTCTTGGCGACGCAGCCGGGGTTGCCGATGACGATGTTGGGCAGGCGTAGGCCGGCCACGGCGAAGGACATCGCCATACGGTGGTCATCATAGGTTTCTATCTCCGCGAGGGCGTCTTGGCTTGCGGCGTGGGGATGGATGGTCCAACTGTCCGTCCCCTCTTCGACGCGAACGCCGAGCTTGGGCAGCTCACGGGCGACGGCATGGACGCGATCAGTTTCCTTGACGCGCAGGCTGGCGAGGCCGGTCAGGTGCGAGGGGCTGTCGGCAAAGGCGGCGACGACGGCGAGCGTCTGCGCCGTGTCCGGAATGGCCTCCATGTCCGCCTCGATGCCGCGAAGCTGGGCGGGGCCGGTCAGCGTGATCGTCCGGCCCTGGTGCGTGACGGTGCAGCCCATACGCTCCAGCATGTCAACGAACCGGATGTCGCCTTGAATCGAAGACGCACCGAGGTTTTCCAAGGTCACGGTCCCGCCGGTCACGGCCGCGGCCGCCAGGAAGTAGGAGGCATTGGAAGCATCGGCCTCGACTGTGTATTCGCGCCCGACATAGCGCTGCCTGGCCTCAACGCGGAGAACGCGGTATTTCTCGTTTTTCAGGCCGACCCCGAACGAGGCCATGACCGCGTGGGTGATGTCAATGTAGGGCTTGGAGACCAGATCGCCGATGATCTCGATCTCGACATCGGTGTGGGCATAGGGGGCGACCTGGAGCAAAGCCGTCAGGAACTGGCTGCTGACATCCCCGCGCAGGCGGCAGCGACCGCCGGCCAGGCCGCCGCCGCGCACGCGGACGGGCGGGCAGCCGTGCCCGTTCAGGCACTCGGCCTGTACACCTAATGTCAGCAGTGCACCGATGAGGTCACGGATAGGCCGCTCTCGCATCCGGGCGACGCCGTCCAGGGTCACGTCCGCACTGGGCGGCACGAGGCAGGCGGCGGCGGTGAGGAAACGGACGGTCGTTCCCGAGTTGCCGATGAAGAGTGACTTTCTTGGGGCCGATAATGCGCCGCCCGCGCCGATGACATGGAAATCGCGCTCCGAGGTCTCCTCCACGGTCACGCCCAAATCACGCAGCGCCTGCGCCATATAGAGGGTGTCTTCGGAATGCAGAGGGGCGCGCAGGAGGCTCTCACCATCGGCAAGGGCGGCGAGGAGCAGGGCGCGATTGGTGATGCTCTTGGATCCGGGCAGGGAAACGGAGGCATGGACAGCCCCGGAGATCGGGAAAAGGGGCAATCGCTCGGGGTAAGTGATCATATCCGCCATGCCGTCATTCTAGCACAGACAATCTGCCTTGTCAAATGGGGCCATGGGGATCGGGGAGTTCGGCGGCCGGGAAGGCGTTCCGCAGCAGGCGTATCCGGGTCGGGCGCGGTGGACAGCGAACGACCTCGACGACATCGAAGCGGCAGGGAACATCGTCGAGATCGTGCCGGCCAAGGTAGGCGAGGGCCAACCGGGTGAGCTGTTTCTGTTTGCGGGCATCCACAGCCTCGGCGGGCGTTCCCTGCTTCCCCAGGGCAGTCCGCCGAGTTTTGACCTCGCAGAAGACCAGGTATTCGCCGTCCCAGGCGATGACATCGATCTCCCCCCGCGCCATGCCGCCCAAGGGCCGGACATTGGTATCCACGAGGCGATACCCGCGTGCTTCCAGGAAGTCCAGGGTCTCGCGCTCGCCCAGCGCACCGGTCTCCTTGCGCGTGTCGGTCATGGTGGCTACTCGCCGGGCGGCAATCGTCCGTAGCAGGCGGCGACGGGGGCGAAGGAACGGCGGTGGATGGGGCAGGGGCCATTGACGCGCAGCGCCTCCAGATGTTTCGCGGCCCCGTAGCCTTTATGGCCGGCGAAGCCGTATTGGGGGTAGACGACGTCATAGGCGCGCATCATCCGGTCACGGGCGACTTTGGCGATGATGGAGGCGGCAGCGATGGAGGCGCAGAGGCCGTCGCCTCCGACGATGGCCTGCTGATATGGGCAGGGGAAGGCCGGCACAGGCAGGCCGTCTATCAAAACGCAGTCGGGTGGGGGGTCAAGCGAGAGGAAGGCTTCGCGCATGGCTTGGCGCGTGGCCTGCAAGATATTGATACGGTCAATCGTCTCCGGTTCCACGACGCCAAGCCCGATGGCGACGGCTTCGGCCCGGATGCGGATATCGGCCCGCTCGCGCTGCCGTTCAGTGAGCTTCTTGGAGTCGTTGATGCCTTCGAGCGAAAATCCGTCCGGCAGGATGACGCAGGCGGCGACGACCGGCCCGGCCAGTGGCCCGCGCCCGACCTCATCTAGCCCACCGATCAAGCGATGACCGGAAGCGCGCGCCCGCATCTCGTGCTGCCACATATCAATGGTAGGAAGGATCAATGGACGATTCCCATATCGGCAGGAGGCCAGAAGACCAGGCGAACAGGGCCGACGACGCGCTTAGATTCGAGAGGTCCCCAATTCGTGCCGTCATTGCTGTCGTTGCGGTTGTCGCCCATCATCAGGTAGCGGTCCGGAGGCAGTGGCTCGGTCGGGTGCGCGAACTCTTTCCCAAACTCCGCCGCCGTGATGGGCAGACCGTCCCATTTATATTCGGGCTGCGAGGGGTCATGCTCGTGCTTGATGGGTTTGCCGTGGTAGATCCTCATGTCGTAGTCAGGGTCCTCAGCGATAAACGGCTCGGGCAATTTCTCCCCATTGCGGATGTTGCAGCCCGGATGCACACTGACCGAAGCGTGGGGCATCTCGGTCAATATCTTTGCCAGGTGCTCTAGGTCGATCAGACGCTTGTCGGCCAGAACGCCCGCGCTGACGAAGCGGGCATGGTGGAATGACTGGTCTACATAGCCATCGGCCTGCGCCTGTGGGCCGAATTCGCCTGCCGCCCCCAGGGCGGCGCGGATGTCGGCATGACTGTACCGCTTGCCGCCTGCGAGGACATACCCCGCGACTGCCTCCACCCGGTCGCCGGGCAGCCCGATGAGGCGCTTGACGAAGGGCGGGTCGCCCGGCATGGCGGCGGGCGGGGCGAGGAAGACGACGACATCATCGCGCTGCGGCTTGCCGAGCCGGTATCCCAACTTGTTGACCAGGATGCGGTCTTTCGCGTGGCTGTTGCCCTGCAAGGTCGGTTCCATCGAGGCGCTGGGGATGTAGAACGCCTGCATGAAGAACGGCCGCAGGATCAGGAAGACCAGGGCGATTGCAAAAAGGCCTGTTTCGGACAGCTCGGCAACCGAGCGGGCGGCGGGGGAGGGCAGGCGGATTAGGGCCAGACGCAGCACGGTCAGGCCGGTGACGAGAACGAGTATCCAGAGGATCGGGAGGTTTGCCAGGGTCTCGGTGAGGCTGGGCGTGGAAGCTGCATCCGGCATGGAAGGCCCTCGGGTGCGGGTGGTGGCCCGCTAGCGGATAATGCCCAGTCGCGACGGCGGCCAGAAGATGAGCTGCGCCTTGCCGACGACGCGGTGGGCTTCGAGCGGCCCCCAATTGGTGCTGTCGTTGCTGTCATTACGGTTGTCGCCCATCATCATGTAATGGCCGGCGGGCAAAGGCTCGGTCGGCTGGGCGAATTCCTTCTGGAACTCCATGGGGCTGATCGGCTTGTTGTCCCATTTGAATTCTTCCTGGTATGTCCCGTGCTCATGCTTGATCGGCTCACCGTGGTAGATCTTCATATCGTAATCGGGGTCTTCGGCGATAAACGGCTCGGACAGCTTTTCCCCGTTGCGGATATTGTAACCGGGCGTCACCGTGACCGGGATATCTTTCTGATTGGTATAGATCTCCGCCAGCCGCTCTTTGGTGACCAGGTGATCGTCGGCCATGACGCCGTCGGCAACGAATTTGACATGGTGGTCCGCTTGCAAGTCCAGTCCAGGGTTCGCCTTGGCTTCGGGTCCGAATTCGCCGGCATCGGCCAGGGTCTGCCGGATATCCATATGGTTATGCGGCTTGCCATTGATGGTGACGACGCCTGCTACCGACTCCAAGCGGTCGCCGGGAAGGCCGATGAGGCGTTTGATGAACTCTGGATCACCGGCCATGGCGGCCGGGGGTGCGAGAAAGACGACGACATCATCGTGCTGCGGCTTGCCGAGCCGATACCCAAACTTGTTGACCAAGATGCGGTCCCCGGAACCATCCTTGCCCAGCAGCGTCGGCTCCATCGAGGGAGACGGGATGAAAAAGGCCTGCAGGGCGAAGGGGCGGATGATCAAGAAAACCAAGGCGACGGCGATCATTCCCGACTCGAGGATCTCGGCGAACGAGCGCGCGTGGTCCGAGGGAAGGTAGATGAAAGCCAGGCGCAGCACGGTCAGCCCGGCGACGATGGCGAGTATCCAGAGGATGTTCAGGTTCGCCAAAGTCTCGGTCAGACCGGCAGACGAGGGCGCATCGGAAAATGGAGGCTGCATGGGTTGTTCTCAGAAGGCGACGATCAGAAGGCGACGATCAGAAAGCAGGGAACAGAAAGCAGGGAACAGAGCACAAAAAAACAAAGCCGCCAGGATGTCTGGCGACTTTGCTTACGCGGACAGTGGCCGAGAAGTTCCGGGGAGCCTCTAGAAGCTCCGCTTCTCCTTGATGCGGGCCGCCTTGCCAACCTTCTTGCGGAGGTAGAACAGCTTTGCACGGCGCACCAGGCCGCGCCGGGTGACTTCGATCTTGTCAACGCGGGGCGAGTGGAGCAGGAAGGTCCGCTCGACGCCGTAGCCATTGCTGATCTTGCGGACCATAAAGGCGGAGCGGGACAGGCCCTTCTTGCGGAAGATGACCGTGCCTTCGAAGATCTGGACGCGCTCTTTGCCGCCTTCGACGACCCTCACATGGACGCGGACGGTGTCGCCCGGCCCGAAGTCCGGTACGCTCTCTTTACGCTGGGCTTTTTCAATCTCTTGGATCAAAGGATGCATGAATGGGATTCTCCTCGACGCCTTCCTCCGGGGGAGGGGGCGATGGTTCCTCTGCAAGCTGTTTAAGCAGCTTGAGGTCGGACTTAGACGGGACAAATTCCGCCCAGAGGTCGGGCCGACGCATCTGCGTGCGGCGGAACTGCTCCTTACGTCGCCACTTGGCGATCTCGGCATGGTGGCCGGAGAGCAGAACATCGGGAACGCGCCAGCCCTGGTAGTCGGGCGGGCGCGTGTAGTGTGGGTACTCCAGCAGCCCTTCGGAAAACGTATCATCTTCGGCGGACTCGAGGCTGCCCAGGGCACCGGGCTGGAGCCGGGTAACGGCATCTATCACGGTCAGAGCGGGAATCTCGCCGCCGGTCAGGACATAATCCCCGACCGAGATTTCTTCAGTCGCCAGATGTTCCCGGACACGCTCGTCAAAGCCCTCGTAATGCCCGCAGATCAAGACCAGATGCGGACAAAGGGACAGCTCGCGCGCTTTCGCCTGCGAGAACGTCTGTCCCTGCGGCGTCAGCAGGGCGATCCGCGATTCGGGTAGATGCGGCAGGCTTTGGACACACGCAAAAAGCGGGCCAGGCCGCATGACCATGCCCGCCCCGCCGCCATAGGGCGTATCATCCGTACTGCGGTGGATGCCGGGCGCCCAATCACGCAGGTCATGGACCTGCACGTCTACGAGGCCCGCCTCGCGTGCCCGCTTGACGATACTGAAGCCCAGAACGGCATGGATCAAGTCGGGGAAGATCGTGACGACATCAATCCTCATAGCGCGACGGGCGGCTCGTCCTTGCCGTCGTCTATCAGGCCGGGCACGTCCCGCACGATGATCTTATGGTCGCCCAGGCTGACGCTGACAATAAAGTCTCCGGCAACGGGGATGAGCGCGCCGGCATCGGTGACATAAACGTCGTGTGCGGGCGTCACAAGGACATCCGTGAGCTTGCCGAGGGACCGGTCGGCGTCCGTCACGACATCCATGCCGAGGAGCTGGTCCACATAGTATTCGCCGTCGGGCAGGTCAGCGCGCTCCGACTCGCGGATCAGCACGGAGCAGCCGATGAAGGCTTCCGCGCCGGTCCGGTCCGTCACTTCTTTGAAGTGGCCGATCCAGACACCTTTCGGCTGGCGGCGCAGGCCGGTCAATGTCAAATCTTTTTGGAAGCCGTCGCCCCCACGCAGAAGGCGCACCGGGCGGCCCACTTTGAGGGAACGTGCGGCGGCGTCCGAGGACGCCTCATGTGAGGATGATCCGACAAGGCGGAGTCGAAGGCTGCCGCTGACGCCATGCGCTCCGGCAACCTCCGCCGCGATCACGGAGTAGTCGTCTATTTCTAAACCCGAGTTCTGCATAGTGTATTTAGGCGACGATCTCGACGTAGACCTTTTTCTTGGACTTCATCGCGACCGCCTTGGTGACCGTCCGCAGTGCATTTGCGATGCGGCCTTGTTTGCCGATGACCTTGCCAAGATCGCCGGGGGCGACATGGACCTCATAGGTCGTCGACTCTTCGCCAGGCACTTCCGTCACCGTGACATGTTCGGGTTCGTCTACTAATTCCTTGACGAGATACTCTATCATGGGTTTCAACGTGCTACAACTCCTCGTTTTCCCCTGCCGTCATACCCTGCTGATCCTTAGGTGATAAGAAGGGACCGGCAGGGGCCTTGCTGTTCTTGAGTCAGGCCGCCGGGGCGGCTTCGGTCTGTTCGGCGGGCGTCTTGCTCGATGCGGGCATGGGAACGCCCTGCCTTTTCAGCAATGCCTGAACGGTGTCGGACGGCTGGGCGCCGACGCCAAGCCAGTAGATGGCGCGATCGGCGTCGATCTTCAGTTCATTCGGCTCGACACAGGGGTTATAAAAGCCCAGTGTCTCGATGAAGCGTCCGTCGCGTGCCCGGCGGCTGTCGGCGACGACGAGGCGGTAGAAAGGACGCTTTTTGGCACCCATGCGGCGCAATCGTATTTTAACGGACATTCGTGTTGCTCCTTTCTTGAGTAATAGCGTAATCTTCGGTAACAGTGTAATCTTCGGCCAATTCAGCGGCGTCCAAAGGGGAGTTTAAAGCCCGGCGGCGGCTTCCGCTTGTTCTTCTTAGAAGCCGTTTTGTTGCTGCCGCTGTGTTTGCCGCCCATTCCCGGCAGGGAAGGCGTCGCGCCCGGCTCCATGTTGGTCAGGCCGCGCATCATCTTCTTCATCTGCTCGAACTGGGTCAGGAGGCGGTTGACATCTTGGATGGTGCGCCCACTGCCGTTTGCGATCCGGCGGCGGCGGCTGCCATTAATCAGGCCCGGCTCGCGCCGTTCCTGCATGGTCATCGAAAGGATCATCGCCTCGATGTGGGCCAAATGACTTTCATCAATGGTGAGGTCTTTCAATGCGCCCGCGCCGCCCAAGCCGGGGATCATCTTGAGGATCTGGTCGAGCGGCCCCATCTTCCGCATCTGCCGCATCTGCTCCAAATAGTCTTCGAAGTCGAACTTGTTGGCCCGGAGCTTCTTTTCAAGCTCCAGAGCCTTCTTCTGGTCGAGCACGCCCTCGGCCCGCTCGATCAGCGTCAGGACATCGCCCATGCCCAGGATGCGCGAGGCCATTCGATCTGGGTGGAAAACCTCGAGCGCGTCCATCTTCTCGCCGACGCCGACGAACTTGATCGGGCGGCCTGCAACGCTCTTGATCGAGAGGGCGGCCCCGCCGCGCGTGTCTCCGTCGAGCTTGGTCAGGATGAACCCGGTCACGTCCAGGGCCTCGTTGAAGCCCTGCGCGACATTGACGGCTTCCTGGCCAGTCATCGCGTCCACGACAAGCAGGATCTCGTGGGGCGCGACGATCGCTTTGATGCGCTGAAGCTCCTGCATCAAGGCTTCGTCAATCTGGAGGCGGCCCGCCGTGTCCAGGATGACGACATCGTGGCCTTTGCGGTCCGCCTCGGCGACGCCTTCCCGCGCGATGACTTCCGGCTTGGCCCCGTCCAAAGTAAAGACGGGCGTCTTGACCTGTTCGCCGACCACTTGAAGCTGCTTGACAGCGGCGGGGCGGTAGATGTCGGCGGCGACCAGCATCGGGTTCCGGCCCTGCTTGCGGAGCATCAAGGCGAGCTTGCCAGCGTGGGTCGTCTTGCCCGCACCCTGCAGGCCGCAGAGCATGATGACCGTCGGGGGCCGAGACGCGAATGTCAGCGGTGCCTGCTCGCCACCTAGAAGCGCGGTCAGCTCCTCATCAACGATCTTGATGACCTGCTGGGCGGGGTGCAGCCCTTCGAGTACCTCGACACCGACCGAGCGTTCCCGAACACGTCCGACGAAGTCCTTGACGACCTTGAAGTTGACGTCCGCTTCGAGCAGCCCCAAGCGCACTTCGCGCAGGGCCTCGCCCACGTCCGCCTCGTTCAAGGCGCCTTTGGAGCGAAGCCGCTTGAAAACGTCTTGTAATTTGTCCGCGAGGCTATCAAACATCGGCTAATAGAAGTAGATCAGTGACCAAATAGATTAGTGAGCAAAAGCAATGTGTATTTGGCTCGTAGAGAAGGTACGCGGGAGAGTATACATCTTTTGGGAGTCAAAAGTCAAGCAGAGAAAAAGGCGGTGTATGGGACCTAGAGAAATCCCCATCGCCGGGCAATAATAACAGCAAGGAGCCGATGAGGCACCGCCGGTAAGAATGAGGCGCCGCCAGTAAAAATACGGAGGGATTTCGCGGCAAAGTGGGTATAGATATATCAGTGGCGTTGCCAATGACGGACGCGCCTGCCGAAACAGAAAGAAGTGAGTCATGGCCGATCATATCACGCGCGCATCCTCTCGTAAAAAATCAAATCTAAAGGTCTCCAAAGAGGCCGTCAAGCTTTGTACGCTGTGCGGCACCTTGAACCACCAAGACAACGCGGAATGCTGGACCTGCCGCTGGAGTGGGGAGTTTAGTCGGGACGAGCGAATCGTCGCCATCGCCTGGCAGCGGCTGGAATCACGGTACGAAGCGGTCCATCTGGAGCACATCACCTCGCAAAAGATGCGGACGTTGGGTGACTTCGGAACGCTCCGCCCGCGTTCGCGCTGGCAGACGGTGATGGACGGCTGCCAAACCTGGTGGCGCAACTTCCAGATGCAGCGAGACCTGCGCCTCGCCCGGCGTCAGGCCGCCCTGCGTACTCATACCCCATCTCGACCGGACCAGCTTGGCGTCTAGAGACCTCCTCCGGGCACGATCTAACCGGGCACGATACGCAGCCACTCGTGGAAGATGAAATACATGCGATCAATGAGCAGCGCCATGCGCGTCATGATCGTCGAGCCAAAAATCGCGCCGAACGAAAACATCAGCACCCATCGCCCAAACTGGGCCGTCCCTCGGACGGCCCTATTTCTTTGCTCGAAGGCGAAGAGGAAGTAGACCAGGACCGAAACGACGATCGCCAAGAACAAGGCATTGTTCAGGACGAATGAGATTTGATGCAGCAGCACATGCGGATCGCCCGGCGTGGGCGGCGGCGGGATCAAGGATTTAGATGGCGCGAACGACCTTGTCACCTGCGGCATGACGCGGGCGCTGAAGTCTTGAAAAATGGTCCCCGCAGCCACCCCGAAAAAGATGCCGAAGATCACGCGGCTCATCCAGGCAAAGCGCTGCGTATAAACACCGTAGAACATCAAGGCGACCGGTAGCACCATGATCCAGGCCCACTGACCGTCCTGGGTCATCGGGTCCCACCACTGCGTCCTGAGAACCGTTGTCCAGGTGAACTCCAGGTCGTAGCCCAGGGCCTGGCCCAGGAAGATGTGCTCGAACAGGCGGTAGAAGCGGTTCTCCTTGAAGACTAGAGAGAGAATAGCGATGGTCCCCAGCGCGCCGAACAGCAAGATCGGGTCGAAGAGGTGACGGAGGATGCTCATCGGTCCAGCCTCCGCTCTGCGGTGCGTCCCGCATAGTAGCCGACATTACCGAGGATGATCAGAAGGATGATCAAAGCGTAGACTAGGGACAGCGCTCCTGCCGCCCGCGTCCCGAAGCTCGGCTTGTCGAGCAAGTTCGCGCCGATCAGCAGGCCCTCATAGTCGCCGGCGCCCTTGATTCCGGTCAGCATCCCGGCCATCTGCCCCGTATCAAGGTAAGGGTAATACGTTGGGGCCATGACAGCGGTGGGGGCGAAGAGGAACGGTGGATTGTTGTTCTGCTCAAATAGTCCAAGCCAGTTTTCCGCCGTCGCACTTGGGGTGACTTCGATCACGGCGCCGATGTCGTCGCGCGTTTTGATTCCCTTCATCACTGGAACTTGCTCGATTGGCGTCCCTTTATAATCTTTCTTGATCGTGTGCGGGATGTCCGTCACCAGCCCTTTGAGCGTGGGCACGAAGCTTGGCTGCGGCCGAAACCCCCAGTTCACATAGTCCCTCCCGTAGACGTATCCGTACTTCTGGGCGAGTGGCTCGGCGATCTGGGTCTGCGTAACAGTGTTGTTCTGGGTGTCGAAGGAGAGAATCGCGAAGTGCAGATGCCTTGCCATTAGGTGCGTCATGATAGCCTGTGTCTGCCACTGGTTTTCGCCACGCGTGCCGGGCGACCACCAGCCATCAATGATAATCAGCTTATTGGGCGACTCCTTGGCGACGCGCTCAATCGTATCATAAAAGTCCTGCGACTGCTTGCTGGGATAGGTTTTCAGCGTGATCGGGAAAAACAGGGGAATCAGGATGACGACCAGCAGCACCGCGTAGATGATGCGCCGGTCAATGGTCTGTAAGCGGTTCCATATGGTATTGTTCATAGCTCTTTGTCGAAGTAGGCGCCCCGCTCCAGGCTCAACCAGTAGCGTAGGGAAGTCGCCAATAGGCCGAGGTTCAGCCCGAACAGGATGCCGCGCTGGGCGGGCGTGTTGATCTCCAGCAGCAGCCATTGCGCGATGCGCTCGATCCGAAAGTTCGCCCAGGGGTTCTCGGCGGGATGCCCCAACCCGTCCACGCCGCTGTAAGAGGGGATGCCAGCAGTGATGGCCGTCCCGAAGGAGACCGAGCCGACCATGACGATAAGGGCGGCGACCATCAGCAGTGTCGCCTCCAGGGAACGGATTCGGAAGGCGCGGTAGGCGGCGGAGGCGATGTAAAACGCGATCATGGCGAACGTCGCCGAGCCAAGATTTGTCAGGCCACCCCTGAACAGAAATTGGAACAGCCCATGCGCGTCTTGTCTGGCCCAGAATCCGGGAACGGCCGGTATGGCCGTCATCTTCGGGCTGTAGGCGTTCAAGAGGCCAAAGACGAACATCAGGGCAAATGAGACGAGCAGGACCACACTGTAGCCCCAGCCGGGCCGGACGCGGGCGACCGTGCGCGTGTGGAGCTGCATCAAGGAGAAGACGCCCAGGCCGATCGCGAATGACCCGACGACGGAGGCAAGTCCGGCGACCACGTCCTGATAGGGCGTCAGTGGGTTCACTTTCGTGGTGGCACTCGTCGGCCAGAAGAACTCCAGTGCAAAGTAGAGGCCGCCGAGGAACGTGAAGAAAGCGATGATGCCCTTGCGCGCCCGGCGCGGCGCGGCCTGCAACGCGGCCAGGAACGCGAACATGATCAGCAGGCCCAGCGCGAGCTTGCCGTAGAAGGCGCCGCCGTGCCCGTGGACCGGCGCGAAGAATTGTTTAAGCGTATTCAAATAAGCGCTACTTGACCTTCAGGAAATCTACGACCCAGTGCAGGACGGGCGAGTGTGCGAAAATGGGCACGTTCAGCAAGGTGACGCAGACGAGGCCCATCAGAATGACCGCCAGCAGGAGCAGCTTGCAGTAGTCCTGGCCGACGATGCTGCCGAGCAGGGTGGGGTCGCGAGAGAGATAGGCGCTGGCTGCATAGAACTCGTCGCCGATGATGACGTAGTCGCAGGCGGCGATGAAGAACGGGATCTGGTTGGTCTCGGTCGTGCCCGCCACCTGCACCGCGCCGACCTGCTGGCCGACCTCGGCGAAGATCAGCGACTCGGCGAAGAAAGCTCCGAACAGGAACGATGCCGCCACGCGTTCGCGGATAAGGATGCCGGCCACACCAGACGCAAAGGCGAACTGCTGCCCGGTCAGGTAGCGCACGTCGCCGGAGTCGTAAAGCTCAGGGCGTCCCGCGTCGGCATAGGCGTCTTGCAGAGTCTCCTCGGCCACGCCCGTGACGATGGGGTCAATGGTCGGGATGATGCTCTTGTTGCCGAACCGGGCGACGGCGCGGGCGATGTAGCCGAAGATCGAGAGCGCCTGGAGCGTCACCACGTCCAGGCCGCTGATGCCTGGCACCATCATCACGGGGCGGCCCATCTCGGTCGCGCGGCCTACTGCCTCATCAATGGCATTCAGGCCCGCGATGCGCCGAATATAGGGCAATGAAGACTGCCGGCTTGCGAGGAACAGAAAGATGAAAAGGGCTGGCACCAGGGCAGTTGCGAAGTATTCCGCAACGATTGCAGGCCGCGGCGGGCTGCCACTCCTGCCGGCAACAGAGAGTAAACCAAGGCCCTCGTGGACCATCGCTCCGATCACGAACAGTAATAACACCGAGATCAGCACACGCGTCGGCCAGTTGCCGCCTTGTGCCGACGACACCTTGAAGATGATGATCAGGGCCAGCAGGACGACGATGCCGCTCACCCACCAGTTGTCACTCGCGTGCTGCATTCGGTTCCTTCGGGTCTTTCTTCGGCTCTTTTGCTTCAGCGCTGTCGCTGAGCAGATCAATCAAACGGCGGATATTCTCCGGCTTCGCTAGGAGCCTGCTGAGACGCTGCACATCATTGATCCCGCCCCGGTGGTGCGGGGCGACTAGGGGTGAGAAGGCGATCAGTCCCTGCCCGCCGATGCTGCTGAGGGGCGCAGTGGACTCCAGGAACAAGACGGCGGGAACTTCGAGCCGCCACTTATGGACGACGGAGACCACTTTGTCCAGCAGGCGGTCCCGGTCTTCGTCGGACAACGGCGCGTCCCACTCGAAATCCAGCAGGCCCAAAGAGTTAGCCATGGTCCGCATCCTCCTGACGACATCGCCGGATGGCGGCGATGACTGCCTCACGGTTGGTCGCATCAAAGCGCAGGTAGACGCCGCGCAGCGACTCAAACCGGGAGTTGCTGGCGCGCAGGGGGCTGAGTTTCACGCCCTCGTCAGTCAGGTAGGCGTGCCGAACATCCTGCCAGCGTATCTCCAGCGATGTCAGGCCATGCCGCGCCGTGGCCGACTGCGTCGTCAGCGTGTATCGGATAGGAAAGGCGAACTCTGATTGGGAGAGAAGGACTGCGGTGGTCGGCAGCAGCGCCAGCCAGAAGGAATGGAATAGGCACAGGCTCAGGATGAACACGCCGAGCAGGGCAAGGGCGAGACGCGGCGCGCGGTGCGGCTGCTGCCGGAGCAGGTGGACGGTCCAGGACAGCGGATCTTCCTGCGTCTCTTGGATCGGAGTTGTCGTGATGGTTGTCGTCAAAGACGCCATAGGAAAATACTTGGGAAAGATTGTCCCATTATAACGGCCCTGTACGTCGTTTGTCAAGGGACGGAGGAAGTCGTCATCAGGTGGAAGAAGGCCAGGAGCCACAAAGGCATGGTGATCAGGGCGGCGGGGTAGGCGGCCAGAAGCAGGCCGGGGATGACAAGCGGAGTCTGACTCCCCGCCGCGCCGGCAACGCCCTTGGTCATCACGGCGAGGTTCGTCGCGGGTGGGCAAGTGGACTGGAGGAAGACCACGAAGGCAGCCAAAGCGAGTGGTGGGTCGTGTGCCCACCAGGGTCGGCAAGCCGCCAGCAAGGCCAGGGTGACAGCGGGTGTCAGGATCAGCTTTGATGCGACTGTGCAGACCAGGTCGCGCCCTTGCGCGGCCCGGCTCGTCAGGGCCTGGGCCAGCATCCCCCCGAGAATGAGGTTTGCCAGCGGGATCGTGAGGCTGCCGATGTCGCCGATGGCCGCGAACAAGAAATGCAGCGGGGCGGCGGGCGGAGCCAGCGCGAGGTGAACCGGTGTCAGGCCGACGAGGCAGCCCGCGACGACGCCCAGAACGGGCGGTGGGAACAGGCGCAGCAGCCAGGCGGAGCGGCGGGATCGCTCCGCTCCGCCGCCGGCGAGTCCGTCCGTGATCCACCACAAGCCGATCCCCCAGAAGAGCGGCGAATAAAAGACGCCGAAGAGGGAGATCGCGACCAGGCTTGCCGGGCCGATGGCCCCGAGTGCGGTGGCCGGCCCATGCGGGAAGGCCGCCGCTAGGGGCGGCAGGGCGGAAACCGCCACGGCGATGGGCAGGTAGGCCGAGTTCTGGAATGTGGAGGCGGCCACGACGGCCCGGCGGTGGGCAGGGCGGACGCGCAGGAGTGCTGCAAGCATGATGCCACTCCCGTAGCCAAAGCCCAAAATCAGCGGCCCGCCTGCCAGCGCGGCCAGGGAACTCGCCAGCGATGCCCCGGAAAACCCACCCGCCGCGTTCGCGAACAACAGACAGGGGGCAGTGACCTTGATGACGAGGAGGCTGAGGTCAGCCAGCGCGGACGGATGCAAGACTTTCCGATGGATCAGGGCATACCCGACCAGAGCGACGACGGCCACGCGCAGGACGGCCAGCGCGATCGGCAAGGCAACGGTCAAAGACAAGTTCACTTCCCTACTTTCGCTGCCCATTGTCCCCGGAAAAAGAAAAAGTGTCAATGCCTTGCCTGCCTCGCCAGATTTCGGGTAACATGAGGCTATGCCGCTGCTCGAAATCCAGGACTGCACCAAACAGTTCGGCGGGTTGACCGCCGTCAACAAGTTCGCTTTGGCGCTAGAGCCGGGCGAGCTGGTCGGTCTGATCGGCCCAAACGGGGCGGGCAAGACGACGGCATTTAACCTGCTGACGGGGGTTTACGCGCCCACAAGCGGTTCTATTCAGTTTTGCGGCCAGTCCATCGCCGGGCTTAAGCCGTACCAAATCGCCGCTGCCGGCATTTCCCGCACCTTTCAGAACATTCGCCTTTTCCCCTCAATGACGGCATTGGACAACGTCCGCACAGCCGCGCACATG
This sequence comes from Armatimonadota bacterium, assembly GCA_031363565.1. Classification (GTDB taxonomy): domain Bacteria; phylum Armatimonadota; class Armatimonadia; order Armatimonadales; family Capsulimonadaceae; genus JANXMY01. Next base: position 25,491 of record JANLUQ010000340.1, read on the forward strand.
CACTACAAGCCTTCGCTTTGGGGTGCGGTCTGGCGCGGGGCAGGATTTAATGCAGCGGAGCAGGAAGTGAAGGACCAGTCGCAGGAGCTTCTGGACCGCTTCGGGCTGGGCAAGTATGCACAAGAATTCGCGAAAAACTTGGCCTATGGAGAACAGCGGCGGCTGGAAATCGCCCGCGCACTGGCAACGAAGCCGAAGCTGCTCCTGCTGGATGAGCCGGCGGCGGGGATGAACCCTCAAGAGAAAAACGACCTGATGCGCCAGATCGAGAGCCTGCGGGATGATTTTGGTCTGACAATCCTGCTCATCGAGCATGACATGAAGGTCGTCATGGGCATCTGCAAGCGCATTCTAGTCCTAGATTATGGCCAGATCATCGCGCAGGGGACGCCGCGTGAGGTGCGCGAGAACCCCAAGGTGATCGAGGCATATTTGGGCGAGGCGGATGCCGCTTCGAGCGTAGCCTAACATGGCCGATATGCTGACGCTCGACCGGGTAGAAGTCTCCTACGGCGCGATCCGCGCCCTGCAAGGCATTTCGCTCACGATCCAGGCGGGGGAGATCGTCACCCTGATCGGCGCGAACGGTGCGGGGAAGAGCACAACATTACGCGCGATCTCGGGCCTGGTTCCGGCGGGCCGAGGCCGCATCGTTTTCGAGGGGGCGGAGATCACAACGCTTTCTGCCGATAAGATTGTCAAGAAGGGCATTGGCCACTCGCCCGAAGGCCGCCGCGTGTTCGCCAACATGTCCGTGCGTGAGAACCTGGAACTCGGTGCCTACACTCGCCGCGACCGCGCGGGCATCCGGGCAGACTTCGACCGCGCCCTGACGCTGTTCCCGCGCTTGAAGGAGCGCATCGGGCAGAACGCCGGGACGCTCTCCGGGGGTGAGCAGCAGATGCTGGCAATGGGCAGGGCACTGATGGCCCGTCCCAAGCTGCTCCTGCTGGATGAGCCGTCGCTGGGCCTGGCCCCGTTCCTGGTGCGGGACATCTTCGACATCATCCGGGACATCAACGCGCAAGGGACGACGGTCCTACTGGTCGAGCAGAACGCGCACATGGCGCTGGGCGTCGCCCACCGGGGCTATGTCCTGGAGACGGGCCACATCGTCATGGCCGATGAGGCGAAGGCGCTGCTGGCGAACGACGATATCAAGAAAGCATATCTAGGCGAATGAAGCAAACGTCACTGCACGAGACGCACCGAGCAGCGGGGGCGACGATGGTTCCCTTTGCCGGATGGGACATGCCGGTCTCCTATGCGGGGACGATAGGCGAGGTCGCCGCCGTGCGGTCCGGAGCGGGCCTGTTCGATGTTTCGCACATGGGTGAGGTGACGGTGAGAGGGGCGGGGGCCTTTGAGTTCGTCCAATCCGTGACCAGCAACGATGTGTCCAAACTGGCTCCGGGCAAGGCGCAGTATTCGCTGCTCTTAAACGAGCAGGGCGGCATTATTGACGACATCATCGTCTACTGCCGGGCCGCGAACGACTATCTGATCGTACTGAACGCCGGGTGCAAGGACAAGGATTGGGCGTGGCTGCAAGGGCAGGCCGGAGGCAAGCCGAACCTCACGCTGACGGATATCAGCGATGAGACGGCCCTGATCGCCGTGCAAGGGCCGCAGGCGGTGTCACTGGTCAGTGCGCTGGCGGGCAGTGGCCTTGGACCATTGGGCCGCTTTCAATTTGCCGATCTGCCACTTGCCGATCTACCACTACCGAGCGGTGACGCGATGCTTTCGCGCACCGGCTACACCGGCGAAGATGGCTTCGAGATCTTCTGCGGCTGGGCGGATGCCCCACTGCTTTGGAAGACGCTGACGGAGCGCGGCGCGGTCCCCGCCGGGCTGGGAGCGCGCGACGTTCTGCGCCTAGAAGCTGCATATCCCCTCTATGGTCACGAACTCGATGCCGAGACCGGCCCCTTCGAGTCCGGCGTCGGCTGGGCTGTAAAGCGCGGTAAAGGCCGATTTGTCGGCAGCGATGCCCTGACGGTGGGAAAACCTAACCGCCGATTGGTCGGCCTGCGAATGGACGAGCGCGCCATCCCGCGCGAGCATTACACTGTCTATGACAGCGAAGGTGCTGAGGCCGGCCTGACGACGAGCGGCACCTGGTCTCCCACCGTCAAAGCCGGCATCGCGATGGCGCGGATCAGCGCCCCTCTCGCCGAGGTCGGAACGCATCTCGCCGTGGACATCCGCGGACGCCGTGCGCCTGCCACCGTCGTCTCCCTGCCGTTCTATCGGAACGGAGTTTAGAAAGGTCTTTCCATGCCCGAGCCGTCTGATTTGAAGTACGCCAAAACCCATGAGTGGGCAAGGATCGAGGGAGATGTCGCGACGATCGGCATCACTCAGCACGCGCAGGAAGAACTGGGGGATGTGGCGCTTGTCCTGTTTCCCGAGGTGGGCCGTTTTCTTCAGAGCGGCGAGAAGTTTGGCGAGATCGAAAGCATCAAAGCCGTTTCGGATCTCTATGCCCCGGTCGGCGGCGAGGTCGTCGCTGTCAACGAAGCCTTGAACGACGCGCCGGAAACGGTCAATGACGCACCCTATGCTGGGGGCTGGATGCTCCGGATCAAGATGAGCCAGCCGTCCGATGCCGAAGCACTGCTCGACAGTACGGCTTACGAAGCCCTAGTTTAGGAAAGCCATACATGTCCTACATCCCCAACACGGATGCCGACCGCGAGAAGATGCTGGGCGCTATCGGCGTCAGCTCTTTAGACGACCTGTTCGCACCGATCCCGGCCCCGCTGCGCTTTGAGGGCGAGATGAATATCCCGCACCGCATGGACCAGATCACGCTGGGGAGGCATCTGACGCGGCTGGCCTCGAAGAACGTCCATGCGGATGACGCGCCCTGCTTCCTTGGGGCGGGCATTTACGACCACTATATCCCGCCGACCGTGGCGGCGATCACCGGCCGGTCCGAGTTCTACACCTCCTACACCCCGTACCAGCCCGAGATGAGCCAGGGTGTCCTGCAAAGCATTTTCGAGTTCCAATCCCTACTCTGCCAGCTTTTGTCCATGGATGTCGCAAATGCCTCCATGTACGACGGTGCGACCGCTCTGGCCGAGGCCGCCATCATGGCTGGGGAGCTGACGGGCCGGAAGAAACTGGCCGTTCTCGGCTCGGTCCATCCGGTCTACCGGCATGTCCTGGACACCTATTTGCGCCACATGAACCTGAGCGCCGAGATCATTGTGGACGCCGATGGGGTGGGGGACGAAACGGCGGCCGTCATCGTCCAGCAGCCTTCTTTCTTCGGCACCCTCCAAGACATGACGCAGTGGTCTGAGGCCGCCCATGCCAAAGGCGCCCTGCTGATCGCCTGCGTGGACCCGATCTCGCTTGGCATCATCACGCCTCCTGGTGAGTATGATGCAGACATCGTTGTCGGCGAGGGCCAAGCCCTCGGCTGCCCGATGGGATACGGCGGGCCGCTGCTGGGCTTCTTCGCCTGCAAGAATAAGTTCATGCGCCGCCTGCCGGGCCGTATCGTCGGTCAAACGAAGGACGGCGACGGCAAGCGCGCCTTTGTGATGACCCTGCGGACACGCGAGCAAGACATCCGCCGGGAGCGGGCGACCAGCAATATCTGCACGAATGAGGCCCTGTATGCCCTGGCGGCCTCGGTTTACATGGCGACGATGGGGAAACAGGGAATGACGCAGGTCGCCGAGCTGTGTATCCAGAAGGCGCACTATGCCGCCGGGAAGATCGCCAGTCTGCCGGGCTATGCGCTGGCTTTTCCCGACCAGCCGTTCTTCAAGGAGTTCGTCATCAAGACGCCTACCGATCCAGCCCGCATCAACGAGCACCTGCTTACGCAGGGCATCATCGGCGGATTGGCCTTGGGGCAGCACTTCCCGGATATGGCCAATGCCATGCTGGTCTGCGTCACCGAGCAGCGCACCAGAGCCGATATAGACGCCCTAGTTTCAGCCCTGAGCACTTTCTAGCCTGAGCACATTCTGGCCTGAGCACTTTCGAGAACGGAACACCTCTGATGACTACCGACTTCGAGCCTCTGCTATTCGAGATCAGCCGTCCCGGCCGATTGGCTGTGGAACTCCCGGACTGCGATGTTCCAGTGCAGCCCTTGGACAGCCTGCTGCCGCAGCGCGATCTACGCCGCGACCTGCCACTGCCGGAACTGTCTGAGCCGGAGGTAATCCGCCACTTCACGCACCTTTCGCAGCGCAATTACTCGGTGGACTCGGGCTTCTATCCGCTCGGCTCCTGCACCATGAAGTACAACCCGAAGATCAACGAGGAGATCGCGCGTTTGCCGGGCTTCGCGCGCATCCATCCCTACCTGCCGGATACCTCCGTTCAGGGGACATTGGAAGTGCTCCACGAGATGCAGGAGATCTTGGCCGAGATCGGTGGCATGGACACGGTGAGCCTCCAGCCTGCGGCGGGCGCGCATGGCGAATTGCTCGGGCTGATGCTGATCAAGGCCTACCATGATGACCACGAGCAGGGACGTCGGGACACCATTCTGTGCCCAGAAGCCGCGCACGGGACCAACCCGGCCTCGGCGGCGCGTTGCGGCTATAAGACCGTCACCGTCAAGTCCGATACGCGGGGCCGTGTGGACATCGAGCACCTCAAGACTTTGCTGACCAGTGACGTGGCAGGCCTGATGCTGACCAACCCGAACACGCTGGGACTGTTCGAGGACGACATCGCTGAGATCTGCGCGCTGGTCCATCAGGCAGGTGGGTTGGTCTACTGCGATGGCGCGAACATGAATGCACTGGTCGGTCGGGCGCGGCCAGGTGACATGGGCTTTGACGTCATGCACTTCAATCTGCACAAAACGTTCTCCTCGCCCCACGGGGGTGGGGGACCAGGGTCCGGGCCGGTCGGCATCAAGAGCATCCTGGAGCCGTATCTCCCCACCCCGCAGGTCATCAAGACGCCGGACGGCTACCGGATGGACAGCGACCGGCCCAAGTCCATCGGCAAGATCCACGGGTACTATGGATCGTTCCTGTGCATCCTCCGGTCCTATGCCTACATCATGTACTATGGTCGCGAGCGGCTGTCGCAGATCGCCGAGAACGCCGTCCTGAACGCGAATTATATCCGGGTCAAGCTACAGGATTTCTTCGATGTTGCCTATAATGAGATATGTATGCACGAGTGCGTCTTCACTGCGCGCCGGCAGCAGCGCGAGCACGGCATCAAGGCCTTGGACATCGCCAAGCGGCTGATGGACTTCGGTTACCATCCGCCCACCATCTACTTCCCGCTGATCGTCCCCGAGGCCTTGATGATCGAGCCGACCGAGACCGAAAGCAAGGAGACGCTGGACAAGTTCATCGAGGCCATGCGCCAGATCGCGCGGGACGTGGAGGAGAATCCGGAGATCGTCAAGTCCGCCCCGCACAACACGCCGGTCCGCAAGCTGGATGAGGCGACGGCGGCCCGCAAGCCTTGCCTTTGCTGGTCCGGTCAGCCCGAAGCCCAGCCCGAAGTCCAGCCTGTATGACACGCCAAGCACAGTGGCAAGAAGATGGCGTTCCCAGCAGTCCGCAGCGCAACATGGATGTAGATGCAGCCCTGTTGTCTACCGTCCATGAGGGACGGCAGGGCATTCCGGTCGTCCGCCTCTATCAATGGGACCGCCCCTCCGTAAGCATCGGACGGCTGCAGTCGGAGGAGCCAGTGCGCCGGCTCTATCCAGATCTGCCCTGTGTCCGGCGTCCCACAGGGGGCCGGGCCGTGCTACACGGTGAGGACTTAACGATCTCGGTGGCTGTGCGGACGGACTGGCTGCCGGGAGACTCGGGTAAGACGGTCCTTTCCTCTTACCGTCTGCTGATGTCGGGCCTTATAGAGGCGCTGGCCTGCGTGGGTCATGAGGCTCGTCTGGGCACAGAATATGCCTGCGGGGTGGGGGGAAGCATCCACTGCTTTGATGTAGTCTCCGGGTGTGACCTTGTTGACACTCACAGCGGACGAAAGCTGGTGGGCAGCGCCCAGCGGCGCGAGGGGGGCGCTTTGCTGCAGCAGATGTCCTTGCCGCTCTCTCTCCTGCCCGACTACGTTACGTTCGCACAGGCGCTTAGGAGCGGCTTTGGTAACGCCCTGTGTGTCGAAGATTGGCTGTTCATTGACACACTTTGTGCGGTGTGATATACTGTCTACTGAAGAGGGCGAGGGAGGCCATTCATGGCACGCAAAATTCTGACTTGTGACGACGAAAAGCATATTGTTCGCTTGATTCAGGTCAACCTGGAGCGGCAAGGCTACGAGGTGATCACGGCCTACAACGGTGCGGAATGCTTGGAAAAAGTCCAGGAAGACCGTCCGGACCTAATTGTTCTCGACGTGATGATGCCGGAGATGACCGGCTTCGAGGTTTTGGAAGCCTTAAAGAAAAATCCAGAGACTGAGAGCATTCCGGTCATCATGCTGACGGCGCGCGCCCAAGACTCCGATGTACTGCGTGGCTGGCAGTCTGGGGTGGAATGCTATCTCACGAAGCCGTTCAATCCGATGGAGCTGATCGCCTTCGTGAAGCGGATCTTTTCTATGGAAGATGGGATCGCCGATGAGAAACGGTACAACCTCTAATACGAACAAGCTGGTTCTGGTCAGCAGCACCGATCAGCCTGTTCATGGCCAGGACTTGGTAGATGATGCCGCTGTGGCCCGTCTATCGGGGTCAGACAATGAGCGAGCGGCTATCGCGGATGATGCGGCGAAGACGCGCGTGACACTGCTGGTGTTTTTGGCGGTCAGCGTCGCGTGTACGACGGCTGCTATCGCGACGGGAAGTTATACCCTTTGGCTGTCGCGCCACCAGGCGGCGCGACAAGCTCTGACCGATGTGAACGACATCCTGAAATCGTGTCAGATCCGAATGCAGCAATTGGAGGCAGATGTCCAGCGGCTGCCGGAGCGCAAGGCGTAACAAAGCCTAGAGGAAGCAAGAGAAAAGCTAGAGAAAAAGTATGGGGCCGCTAGTGGTTTGTAGCCACTAGCGGCCTCTCTATATGAGTGTGTTTTTGGTTCCGATAATGTTTATTATGCAATATTCAGCCCCGCGCATGCCTTTTCAGATGCTATCTAGCCTCACGAAAACGGCGAATTAGTTTGGAAATATAGCCGCGTTGCCCTCCTTGAAAAGCCTCCTGCCACTTGCCTTCGCCTGCCTGAAAATGTTTCAGCCAATAATCTTCATTGAACTCACCGAACCTCTGATAACCGGCTTCCTG
>JANLUQ010000602.1:0-5552 GCA_031363565.1 Armatimonadota bacterium
GAGGGGAGGGGCGCGACTTGTCGCGGGGAGAGGATCATTCCACTTTCTCCACGATCACTTGATCCTGCGAGGCATCGTAGTCCGTTACCAGCGCCCGGCGGCCGCGCGCGATCCTTCCCTGCCCCGGCGCGGCGCGCGCCGAGACGTCATGCAGCGTTCCATGCGCGTCGTAGATATGGATGCGGCCCCGCGCATCATCGGCGGCGAAGACGATGGTCCCGGTCAGCCCGCATAGGCCGACAGTGGCAGTCGCAGACGAGGCCTCGCGCGGCATCAGGCGCGAGGCCGCCTCCACCGTTGCCTTCTCCGTCAGGACCGCCCCCGCCAGGGCCGTTGCCAGCGCGGGCAATGCGAATGCCGGCAGTGCGAATGCGGTGGCTTGGAGCCCCTGCTGCTCCCAGAACTGCGTCCCCCAGAAGCCGAACAGCCCCCAGCCCAGAAGCCCGCTGCCCCAGACGAGCGGGGCGGGGACACGACCCAGCCCGAGGAACGTCGCTAAAGACAGCTTCAGCCCGTGCGTCTGCGTCCCCTGTGCAGTGGACGCGTGGTGTCCCTGGCCCTGATGCCCCTGGCCTTGATGCCCCTGGCCCTGATGCCCGTGCCCCCCATGGTGCGCGTGGTGCATCCCGCCGCCTAGGGCCGTGAGCAGCAAAAGCAGCAGGGCGACGCCGCCCGGCAGCAAGTAGATCAAGTAGTACCATTGCGCGTATTCGCTTGGATGCATCATACAGGACGCTCCTCTTGCCCGCTATCCTATCTTTTCTGACCCGCCAACGCGTGAAAAGTTGCGCTGATCGGAAAAAGACCACTCCCTATAGAGTTCGCCTGCTTGCTGCCGATTCCTGCCTCGCGACGCATTCCTCCGGCAAGACTTTGACAGAAAGGCTGGAATCCAGTATAATGGTGTCAGCGTCCCCAGAAATCTATCAAAAGCGATAGAGAGACGCGCCACTTTCACGCACGGAGAGAAAATTCATCATGCCCAGGACACGACGCACCCCGGCGTCTGAGACCCCCGCCCAAGATGCGGCGCCGGTCGAGACGCCGCTGGTGGCCTCGGACGTGCCTTCTTCCGAGAACACCTCGCAGAAGAACGTCACCAACGATGCCGCCGCTCTGACCAGCCCTACCTCAGACAGTACTCAGGATGCCGCGCCCAAGCCTACCCGGCGGCGCGGCACGCGCCGGCCCCCTGCTGAACAGGGTGGGGAGGCCGCAGCGGACGCGGCTCCGCCCGCCGCCGAGCAGAGCGCCGAACAGGCCGCGCCCGCGCGTCGCCGAGGGCGGCGCACGGCGACTGCGGAGGTGCCGGTCGCCGACACGCCGGTCGCCGAAATGCCCGCCGCGCCTGACCTGGAAGCCCCTGTGGTCGAACAAGCAGTGGAGGCCGCGCCCGCGCGCCGCCGCGGGCGGCGCATGGTCGCCCCTGAGGCATCTGCCGAAGCGCCTGTTCCTCAAGCCCCTGTCGCCGAGACGCCCACCCCCCGCCGCCGTGGGCGGCGAACCGGCGCCGCCGAAGCGGCGGTCGCCGAAGCATCGGCCATCGAAGCATCGGCCATCGAAGCATCGGCCATCGAAGCATTGGCCGTCGAAGCATCGGCCCCGGAGATCGCCGCCGCGCCCGCCCCAGAAGTGCTCCCCGCCGGGGACGCCGGGCCTGTGCGCCGCCGGGGACGCACTCGTTCGGCGGAGGCACCCGCCGCCCAAGCCGCAGACACGTCAGGAATGCCTTCCTCTCCGCCCCCCTCCCGCCGCCGTGGTCAGCCTCGCCAGGCCAAGGCGCCCGTGGCTGCGACGGAGATGAGGACGCTCGAAGTCACGACCGAAGTCATGGACGAGGCCGCCGCGTCCCTGCCGGAAGTCATCGCTCAGGTCGCCGAAGGGACGCCGCAGGAGGAAAGGACGCCATCCCGGCGGCGCGGACGGCGGCGCGGCGGCGCGGCTCAGGTCTTGGATACACCGCCCGCATCCTCAAGCCTGGAACTGCCCGATGTGGAAGCGCCCGTCGAGGACTCTGCCCCTGAGGAGGTCTCGGGCGAGGCCGCCGACGAGGCCGACAAGCCCGGACGCCGCTCCCGCCGGTCGCGCCGACGCCGGGGTGGGGCGGACGAGCCGACCACGGAGATGCTGGAAGCGGCCGGTGCGGGCCTGCTGCTCGACGATACCATCATCGAATCTGTGACGCCCGAGGAGGAAGAGGACGATACCCCCCTCGCCTATCCGCCGCCCGCCGCGCCTATCTATTACGCCCCGCCCATCGTCCCGCCTGTCCTGCCACCCGCCGATGCGTCCTTAGTTCCGCGTCTGACGACTCAGGTCCGCTCTGAGGGCCGGGGGCTGCCCCAGATCTCGATCAATGGTCAGGCACGCGCACCTTACTTCTTCTTCGTCAATGCCGAGACCGCTCTTGATGGCGAAACCGTTGCGGCGCAGATCCGCGCGGCGGCAGCAAATGACATTCACCTGTTCTCGGGCGTCATGTACCTGCCCCTGCGGAATGCTCACGGCGCCCGCTCCTTCGGCGCGATTGATGCCCTCGTTCAGCAGATAATCACCGCCGACCCGGATGCCTACATCCTGCCGCGACTCCAGTTCGTCCCGACTAACTACTGGGCGCGGACCCATGCCGACCAGATGGCCCGCTACGCCGGCGGCGAGGAGGGCGACGTTTCCCTGGCCTCGACCGAGTTCTGGGCGGACTGCGTGGACGCCCTCGACGCCCTGATCTCCCACTTCGCCGACCCTGCCACACCCGGTGGCGACCGCATCCTTGGCTTCCACCTGGACCGGGGCGAGTGGTTCTACGATGCTGAGGCAGGCTACGATGTGTCGCAGCCCAACACGGTCGCCTTCCAGCACTGGCTGCATGCCAAGTACCAGGCCCTGCACGCCCTGCGCGCTGCCTGGCACGATGCCGACATCACCTGGGAGGATGCCGCCATCCCCGCCTGGCCCGGCAAAACCACACTCGTCAAGAAGAGCGACACGCAGACCTACACGTCCCGCCGCGAGGGCCGCTGGCCGGACTACGCCCAGTATTCCTCCGAGCTTGTCGCCGGCGTCATCGCCGGACTGGCCGAGGCTATCAAGACCCTCTCCCAGAAGCACATGATCGTCGCCGCCTCTTACGGCTACGTCCTGGAGTTCGCGGGCCGCAACGACTCGGGCCATCTCGCCCTGGGCAAGCTGCTTCAGTCGCCGCACATTGACATCGTGGCCGGCCCGAACTCCTACGCCGGGCGCGGTGCGGGCAGCCCCGCCGCCTTCGGCGCACCCCTGGACTCGGTCGCCCTGCACGGCAAGCTGTGGCTGGTCGAGGACGACACCAAGACCTTCCTCGCCGAAGCCGAGACCGAGGATACCTACAACCCCAAGATCGCCTCCGGCGCGGACACACAGGCCATCCACCAGCGTCACTTCGGCGCGGCCCTTGCCCACCGCGCGGGTGTCACCTGGATGGACCTATGGGGTCAGGGCTGGCTCAACTCGCCCGACATCTGGCGCGAGCTGGGCGGCCTGGTCACGCAGTCCACTCGCTGGGGCAGGCTTGTCCCGAACCCCGCGCCGACGCCCGATGTGGCCGTCTTGGTAGATGAGGCCTCGCTGCGCTTCCTGAAGAACGACGCGAACGGCCTGGGGGCGCACCTCGTGGGCCGGACCCGCGATCTGCTGCTGCGCGCTGGAGCATCCGTCGGCTTCTATTTGCAGAGTGACGTCACGCGCCCGAACTTCCCCGAGGCCAAACTGTACCTGTTCCTGAACGCGCTCCGGCTGACCACGGAGGAGCGGGCCGCCATCCGCGAGAAGCTGCAAAAGTCCGGCAAGACGCTGGCCTGGCTCTATGCGCCGGGCATCTTCGACGAGAACGGCCCTTCCTCCGAGGATGTCGGGGAGGTCGTCGGCCTAGCCCTGCGCCCCCAGCCCTGGAACTCGCGCGGCGGCAGCCAACTTGCTGAGGCCAAGCACCCGATCACCGACCGCATCCGCAGCACCCGAAAGATCGGCCAAGAGGAGATCCTGAACCCCCTCTATGCCGTTTCCGACCCGCAGGCCACCGTCGTGGCCGAATACGTCTCGACGGGCGCGACTTCGCTCGCCACCCGCGAGCACAAGAGCGGCTGGAAGTCCGTCTTCTTCGGCGACCCATACCTGACCTCGGAACTCCTGCGCGGCCTCTACGCCTATGCCAATGTCCCCGTCTACGACGCTCAGGATGACAGCGTCTACGCCGGAGCGGACGGCTCGCTGACCATCCACGGCTCCTCCACGGGCCAGAGGACGATCAGCCTGCCCCGGAAGGCATCGGTGTATGACGTGTTCGACGACAAGATCATCGCCACCAACACGCGCTCCTTCCGCGCCTTCGTCCGCGCCCGCACCACGCGCCTGTTCCTCTGGGGGGAGGGCCGCGAGCTTGCTGCTGCGACGGGCCTGGACCTCCCCGCCCAGTCCGCCGAAGTCGCCGATGCGCCTTCGGTCAGCGAGCCGCCCGTCGTCTCGCCCCCGCCGCGCTCCTTCCGGGATACGCCCCCCGCCGCGCCGTCCGCCCGGAGTGACGCCGCCGACGTGGAAGACCTGCTGGCCGGCTTCGACACCAGCCCTGCCCCAACCGCCCCCGCCGGCGCCGTGTTCGAGTCCCAGGCCGTCACCCTCCCCGGCGACGAGGCTGAGACGGACGGCGAGCCTGCCGAGGGCGAGGAAGGCGGCGCCGGTGCCCCTGCCCGCCGCAGCCGCTGGCAGCGCCGCCGCGCCGCCGCCCGTGCCCGCCGCGACGCCGAGCGCGAGGCCAAACTTGCCGGAGGCGCCCCCGATGCGGGTGGGGCCGCCGACCCGCCCCTCGACATCGCCACCCTCCTCCCCGGCCTCCCTCCGCGCCGGACGCCCGCCCTTGACGTGACCGAAGACACCCAGGTTGCCTTCGGCGAGCCGTCCGAACCCGCCCCTGCCGCCCGCGTGGCCGGCATCCTCGCCGCCGACACCGCCGACGACGACACACTGGACATCCCCACCCCCTTCCAGGACCGCTCCGGCGACTTCGACGGCGCGGACTTCGACGACGGGGACGACGAATAGACCGGAGGGGCGGGGCTTGCCCCCGCCCCTCTGCTTATGTTCGACAGATTACGCTTGACGGAGGCACAAAGATCATGGAGGATCGGCGGCTGACACTGGAGGTACGTGGTGCCGCTGCCTGAGCTCCGGCCCGACGACTGGCTGCCGGAGCGCCACCATCCGGCTACCTGGGATGAGATCACTAGACGCTTCGGCGGCGTTCCCGGCAGCCGCGCCGCCGTCCTGTCCGGCCTGCTGCGCTGGCGCGATGCGGCTTGTGCAAGGGGCCTGGCTGGGCTAATCATCCTCGCCGGCAGTTTCATCTCCCAGAAAGCCGCCCAAGCGAGTGCTCTGGCCTTAATAACTGATGTTACGCACGGGCTGTGACCGGGCCGTAAACGACCCGTCTGGGGGGCGGGACGCCGACCGCCCTGCGGGCGGGAGAGAATCCCCGTTTTAATCTTCCGGTCGCAGACCGGTTGGCCGCAGGCCCCCCAGAC
>JANLUQ010000349.1:0-6121 GCA_031363565.1 Armatimonadota bacterium
GGACGATGCCCCGGAAGATATCCAAACCCTCATCGGCAACTACTTCCGCGACCGTCCCCAGACCTCCGTCGGTCCCCTGCACGGTCATCCCGCGCTCGATCAGCATGTAACTTCCAGCTTCCATGTTAGAAAGATACCCACGGCGCACGCGGGCAAAACGGAAACATTGACAGCCGCGCCTTCGACATCGTATAATAAGGTTTGGGTAAAGCCATAGCGTGGACAGGTGCCGGAGTGGTCATAACGGAACTGTCTTGAAAACAGTCGGGGCCTCACGGCCCCCGTGGGTTCGAATCCCACCCTGTCCGCCATTCGCTTTACAGGAAAGTCCAGGGAAGGCGGGCACATCAAGGTCAAAGAAGTAATCGAGAGATTGGAAGACGACGACTGAGTGCGGGTGCGTCAAGAGAGTAGTCATCAGTGGCGGCGGCAGGAAGAAGGCCCGGAGCATAATGCTCCGGGCCTTTTCCTTTTATGTCTCTGCTGTCTAATCTCAGGCGTTGGCGACCTGCTCGACGGGCTGTTCACCCAGCTGTTCGGCGAGCTGTTCAATGGGCTGTTCAACAGGCTGTTCAGCGGGCTGCTCGATGGCGACTTCAACAGCCGCCGTGGGTGGGTTGTGCTCACCCTCGATGCCGAGTGGAGCGCCCTTGCGGAAGACAATGCCGCTTTCCTCGTTCACATCCACGACGACCGTGTCGTTGGCTAGGAACCTGCCGAGCAGGATCTCTTCGGCCAGAGGGTCCTCCACAAGCCGCTGGACGGCGCGGCGCAGCGGGCGGGCACCGTACTGCGGGTCAAAGCCCTCGCGGGCAAGGTAGGCCTTGGCCGCCTTGGTGACCTCGAAGTCCATGCCCTTCTGCGCGACCTGCTTGCTCACCCGGTCCAGCATCAGAGTCACGACCTCATTGATCTCCTCGGCAGAGAGTGGGTGGAAGATAATAGTTTCATCCACACGGTTCAGGAACTCGGGCCGGAAGACGCGCTTCAGCTCGTCGGTGATCCGCCCCTTGATGCTGTCCATCTGGCGGGACACTTCCTCCGACGACTTCGGACCGGCAGCGGCCCGGCCAAAGCCCATCTCACGCTCGCCCTGGATGGAGCGCGCCCCAATGTTGCTGGTCATGATCAGGATGACGTTCTTGAAGTCAATGACGCGCCCGTGCGAGTCGGTCAGCCGCCCATCCTCCATGATTTGGAGCAGAATATTATAGACCTCGGGATGCGCCTTCTCAATCTCGTCGAGCAGGACGACCGAATACGGATTGCGCCGCACGGCCTCGGACAACTGTCCGCCCTCGTCGTAGCCGACATATCCGGGAGGTGCGCCGACTAGGCGAGACACGGCGAAGCTCTCCATGTACTCGGACATGTCGATGCGAATCAGGTTGTCTTCCTTCTCAAAGAGGTAAGCAGCCAGGGCGCGCGCTAACTCGGTTTTGCCGACTCCGGTCGGCCCGAGGAAGATGAACGAGCCAATGGGACGTTTGATATCGCGCAGGCCGGAGCGGGACCGGCGGACTGCCTTAGAGATCGCCACGATGGCCTCATGCTGACCGATGATCCGCTTGTGCAGTTCTTCTTCCATGCGGAACAGCTTCTGCGTCTCGGCCTCCACCAAGCGTGCCACGGGGATACCTGTCATGGAGAAGATGATGCTCGCGACCTCATCCTCGTCCACAGTCTGCTTGGCGTCCTTCTTGGTCTCCTGCCAAACCTCTTCGAGTTGGGCAACGCGCTCTTCCAGCTCGCGCTTGCGGCCTTGGAGCTCATAGGCCTTCTCATACTGGCGGTTGTTCGGCAGGCCGTTCAATTCCTTTTGGACTGCGTTCAGCTCGATCTTGGCATCGCGAAGCTCTTGGGGCGGCATCGCGCCGCGCAGGCGAACCCGTGAGGCAGCCTCGTCAATGACATCGATGGCCTTGTCCGGCAGAAACCGATCGGAGATGTAGCGGTCAGAGAGACGGGCAGCGGAGTCCAGAGCTTCGTTAGTGATCTCGACCTTGTGGTGCTGCTCGTAGCGGGGCCGCAGGCCCTTCAAGATCTCAATGGCATCTTCCACTGAGGGTTCTTTGACCTGGATGGCTTGGAAGCGGCGCTGCAGAGCGGCATCGCGCTCAACATACTTGCGGTATTCGTCCAGCGTCGTCGCGCCGATGCATTGAAGCTCGCCGCGCGCCAGGGCCGGCTTCATGATGTTGGAGGCGTCAATCGCGCCCTCGGCCGCACCCGCGCCGACGAGGGTGTGAAGCTCATCAATAAACAGGATGATCTCGCCCTGCGCTTTCCGCATCTCTTCCATGACACGCTTCATGCGCTCCTCGAACTCGCCCCGGTACTTGGTGCCGGCAACGAGGGAGGCGAGGTCAAGCTGCACGACACGCTTGTCTTTGAGGAAGTCGGGAATGTCGCCCATGACGATTCGCTGGGCCAAACCCTCGGCGATGGCGGTCTTGCCGACGCCCGGCTCGCCCAGGAGACACGGATTGTTCTTCATGCGCCGTGAAATGATCTGGATGCAGCGCTCGATCTCATTGGCCCGCCCGATGACTGGGTCCAGTTTCTCGTTGCGCGCCATCTCGGTCAGGTCGCGCCCGAACTCATCGAGGGTCGGGGTGCGCGTCTTGGCCGGCTGCCGGCTGCCGCCTGATGCCGTGCTGCCCTCGGGGCCGCCTTCCTGGAGGTGCATGACCTCACGCCGCGTCCGGTCGAGGTCCACGCCCAACTTGGACAGGACGCGGCCTGCGAGGCCTTCACCCTCGCGGATCAGGCCGAGCAGCAGGTGTTCCGTGCCGATATAATTGTTGTTAAGCTGCCGCGCCTCGTCATAGGCGAGGTCTATGACCCGCTTGGCGCGCGGCGTGAGCTGCATGTCCTGGCCGAGCCGGCCATCGCCACGCGCGACCTGCCGCTCGATCTCGGACCGGATGCGGCCCAGGCTGACGCCGATGCGGTCCAGGATGCGTGCAGCCACGCTGTCGTTCTCACGGACCAGGCCCAGCAGGAGATGTTCGGTGGAAACATAGTTCTCGCCGAGCCGACCCGCTTCTTCCTGTGCATAAAACACGACCTTGCGGGCGCGCTCGGTAAATCGTTGCCACATGATGTTGCTTCTCCCCGTCCTTTTAATACCCTAAAACGCCAGCCCGAAATGGGCTAACGCGTATGTTCTCGAATCTTGTTGCGGATCAACGCCGGGCGGCGCGTTTCCTCGTAAAACGTGTACTGAGCCTTCTCGCCCGAAACGAACTGAGCACCCAAACGAAGTGAGGACAACAGCTCGTTGAAGACGCGGTTAGTGACGCCGGTCGGCATATCGAACTGCGCGCCGAGTCGCAAAAGAGAAAGTATCGCCATCGAGTCCCCCGCCGATAAGCGCTCCGCGGACTTCAAACGCGCCTGTGCTCCCGCGATCTTGTCTTCCACTAAAGAACGCTGATCGCGCCAGAGCAGTTCCCTCGCGGCCTGTTCATCGGTCAGCAGCAGGGTCGCCGTGGCGGCGAGGCGGGTGAGAAGCTGCCGCTCCGACTTGCCTGTGCTGACGGCGTTCGAGATCTGGTGGACATCCCCCGCCGCCGCACTGTGTTCGCCGTAAGGGCCGCGTACAGCCGCCCCTAGAGTTCGCGCTGCTTCCAAAGCGCCGTCGAGCTTTCCCGAGATCGCCAGGCCCGGCAGGTGCGCCATGACCGAGACGCGCAGGCCCGTCCCACAGTTGGACAGCGATGAGGTCAGGTAGCCGTAGTGGGCGTCAAACGCATAATCCAGGTGCCCCCCGAACTGGTCGTCCATCTGGTCCGCGATGCGCCAAGCGGCGTCGAGCTGCAAGCCGGGCAAAATGGCCTGCAAGCGCAGGTGATCTTCCTCGTTGACCATCACGCTGACCGTGTGCTTGTCGTCCACCAAAGCCCAGCGGTGCGGGCCGGACTGAGCGTGTGGGATACTGATTAAGTGGCTATCTACTAGGGCCGCTTTTTCCGCTTCGCTGAGTTTGGCGATCTCGACCGCGCGCAGACTGACATGGCCCTTGTCCCGGCGTTTGGCGACGGCTAATACCTGCCGCGCGACCGCCTTGAGGTCGGCGTCGGCAGCCCACCCCGGAAACGTCGTTCCTGCGAGATTCCGTGCGAGACGGACGCGGGTAGACAGGATGACATCCGCCTCCCACCCGGTCTCGCTGGCCCACGCGGGGGTCTGGACCGCGCCGAGTGGGGCGGCCTCCAGGTCGGAAGATTTAGGCGGCGTTTTTGCCGAGGTGGCGGGTCTCACCGTGGATCTCCTTCAGCGCGCGCTGCACTTCCGCCGTGAACGTCGCATAGCACCGGGCGCAGCCCATCCGCCCATGCGCGTACAGCTCGCGCCGCGTCAGGCCGCAGTCGGGGCAGGCCTGGTCTTCGTCTACTCGTTCTTCGGCAGCCGCTTCCATCGCCCTAGCTCCGCACTCGGGAGCGCTTCCAGCGCATGTAGAAAGATACGCCAACGCCCGACACCGTCAGTCCGATGAGCAAGCCGGCGGCGATGCCAGGCAGCCGCTCCAGCGGAGGTGCGGCATCGGGGGATGTCATCGCACCAATCGCGCCGCCGAGCAGGCCCATAAGCAGGACGAAAACCCACTGGAACAGGCAGATTTTGCGTTCGGTTGGCGTTTGAGGGTCCATTGTATATGACACCATTCTACCCGGAAACGTCTCAGATGTTCTGTAATATGGCGACTTTTAACACAAAGGCAGCAGTTACCGCTTGGGGAACTGCTGCCTTTTTTGTCTCCTCACTGTCCTGGCAAAGTTCGCATGACCTTGATTTTCGCAAGAACGGCGCGTGTCTGTGCCTGCGACCGCGCGATCTCAATGTCATCTTAGCGCATTATCTCTCGCAGCCGATCGGTTTCCATGATGCACTGCGAGAGTAACAGGGAGGAAAAAGCTATGTTCTGCCAGTGTTCCCGTATGTCCACGCGCTTTAGCTCCAACGGATGAGTGGTGCTAGAATGCAGGAACGCCCGTCGTCTGCGTGTGTTCGCGGAAGGCGGCGATTAGCTCGCGCGTGATGGGGCCAGGCTCCCCGTTGCCGATGAAGCGGCCGTCGAACTGGACGGCGGGGATGACCTCGGCGGCGGTGCCGGTGAGGAAGACTTCGTCAGCGTTGTAAACGTCGTACTGCGTGATGATCGGCTCGGTGACGGTGTAGCCGGCCTCGCGGGCCAGGCTGATCACGGTGTCGCGCGTGATGCCTTGCAGGATGCCGATGGAAGCGGGCGGGGTGGTGAGCACACCGCCTTTGACGAGAAAGATGTTGTCGCCGGTGGCCTCGCCGACATAGCCCTCACGGGTCAGCATCAGGCCCTCGCCCGCGCCCTGCCGGTTGGCCTCGGCCTTGGCCATAATGTTGTTGATATATTTGCCGGTACATTTGACGCGCGGATCAATGACATCAGGGGAAGGCAGGCGCGTAGAGACGGTAGCGACGATTAGGCCGGTCTCGTACATCTCGGCGGGGTAGAGGGCGAGCTGTTCGCAGGAAATGTAGACGTTCGCACCACCCTTGATATGCTTGGGGTCTAGCCCCAGCGCGGTCCCGCGCGTGACGGTAACGCGGATGTAGCCATCCCGATGACCATTGGCGCGCACGGTTTCCAGGATGGTCTCCCGCGTGGCCTGGGGGGGGGCGGGTATGACGATGTTGAGCGCTTGAGCCGAGTAGTAGAGCCGGGCGACATGCTCATCGAGCTTGAAGACGCGGCCGTTGTAGACGCGAATGCCTTCAAACAGGCCATCGCCGTAGAGAAGGCCGTGGTCGTAGAAGGGAATGACCGCCTCTGCCATTGGGGTCAATTTCCCATTGAGAGATACAAACTGCTGTCCAGACATCCGCAAGCCTCCTCATGTGTTAAAGTTAGTATAGCACGGTGGGCGCGGAAAAGGAACCCACCCCGCCCCTTGCAGCGGGGTGGGTTCCCATCCTCTTCGCGCGGGAATACTGTCCTAAGAAGCAAAGGAGGCAGCAAATGGCAGACGCGGAAGAGGAAGTGCTGGCGATCACGCATCAAATGCTGGATGCCATGTATACGGCGAACCCGGACGTTCATCGGCGGCACTGCGCCGAGGACATGTCCTCGTATGAGTGG
>JANLUQ010000660.1:0-10385 GCA_031363565.1 Armatimonadota bacterium
GATGAGTGGAAGCGCCGCCGAGGCTGGTCCCCCTGCCCCCGCTGCGGGGCGCTCGCCGCGCCCGCTGAGGCTGTGGCCGTTGAGGCCGAAGCATCGCCGTTGTGCGCCCTGTGCCGCGCGGGGGTCGGATGAAGGGCGCACACTGAGAAAGGAGTGCGCACACGGAGGTGCGCCTCTACACGCTCCACCCGCCGCCCGTAGGGGCGAACCTTGTGTTCGCCCTTCCTCATCCGTATGCTTTCCTGTCCTGCCTCTTCCAAAACACCGCCGCAAAATAGGCCGCGCACGGCCCGCGCGAAAATACTTGGTATATATTTTAGTCCTAAAGCCTAAAATGCAATACTTGGCATGGATTATGCTGTCTAGGCAGGTGCAGGCGGCGTGGGAACTGCAAGCACTGGCACGACGGATTGAGCCTTGCGCGGATGGACACGCGGGTCATGCCCCACGCCGCCCGCACCTGACACCGGGAAATTCTGCCATAGTTCGGTGAATAGCACTGTTACTGCATGTTACAACGCAAACGCGCGGTACAGCACCGATTCGGGCCGCTAACTATGATGGCATATTGTTGTTGGGAGTGGAAAGATGAGTGACGAGGTCTTTTGCATTCACTACGGTCAACCTACCGCTGCGTCGGGCCGCTTCTGCCGAGGGTGTGACGCAGACCAATCACCTGATACTGAGAAGTCATCACCACAATCACGCTCTAGCGTACCCCCACAATCTCCTGCGGTTTTGCTCAGTACCCAAGCGAGGCAAATGGTGGGCGGTATACTTGTATTTGTGGGAGCTGCTTGCGTGTTTTATGGCATCAGCCACCAAAACTCAACCGGCTCGCAACTAGCAAACGCGCTCGGCCAAAAAGATGAGAGTGGAGTTATCTCTATCACAATCGGTATTCTGACTGGCACCCTCGGGATTGTGATTTTTACGATGAAGTCCATTGTAGAAATTGAATCCAAGGATGCCTACTCAAGCAAACCGTCTCCCAACATACCGAAATGCCTACGTTGTAGCAAACCATTACATTCGTCAGGCAGATGTACCGCCTGCGATGGGGTTGTATGACCAGACAGGCGGGTCATGGGTTCAACGATTCATGTTAGTGGAAGCCGCGCGGCTGCATCTGGTACAATAGAGTTACGCTTGATGTGAAATGAAAGCCCGTCGTCGCGTCGAAAGAGGAACCGAAGGCCTCGCCGACAAACCCTAGAGGAACCCTTTGGCGAGGTGCCCTATGAACATGGCGACGGAGACCTTCTTGACCACATTATACACCATCGTGGACGACTGGTACCAGCAGAACGTCCCGGCCTTGATCTCAGGCCGCGTCGGCAGGAAGCCCGCATTCTCCGACAGCGAGGTGATGACGCTCTCGCTAGCACAGCACTGGCTGGGGGTTGAGTGGGAGCGGGAACACCTACGCTCCATCCGCAACAACTTCCTGCCTCTGTTCCCGCGCCTGATCAGCCAGGGCCAGTTCAACCGGCGGGCGCGGGGCCTCTGCTGGCTCATCCACCGAATGCACGCGCATTTGGTTGAGGGGATGGGGATCGCGGGCCAGCCCTGCCAGCTTATCACCCCAATAAAGCCTCGACGGGACACCGGTGCATCTGCGCCACTGGCGGCGCTTTGGCAGGGGGCATCTACTATTGCCCGAGGCGGCTCTGGGCTACTGCGCGGCCAAGAAAGAGACCTTTTATGGGTTCCGCCTGCTGGCCCGGACCACGCTCGACGGGATCGTCGTCGACTGGGACCTGTTCGCCGCTAACGCCGACGAGCGCGACGGGGCGCAGGACCTGCTGGACAACTGCCGCCGCCTCTGCGTGCTGGGCGACAAGGGCTTCCTGGATCAGAAGCGCCAGGCCGTCTTGTCCGAAGATCAGGGGCTACTCCTGCTGACGCCTAAGCGTAAGAACCAGCGCGTGCAGAACGCGCCCGCGTGGGATGCCCTGATGAACCGGTCCCGGCGGGTCATCGAGACGACGTTCGCGCAGGCTAAAGGCACCTTCGGCCTGGAGCGGCCTGGGGCGCGGACTGTGTGGGGCACCCTGAGCCGGGTCATTGCCAAAATCACGGGACTGACCATCGCGGCTAAACACAACCGGGAGCAGGGACACTCGCCGCTTAGGCTCGCCGAGTTCTCGTTCTAGACGCGGCAAGACAAGATCATTTCACATCAAGCGTAACTATGGTATTTGCTGCACTTTGATGACCATCGGGCGGCGCTGCAACGTGGCCAATACGCTGTGATGCTCAAAGATCGTCTTGGACACGAATATCGCAAGAACAGCCAAGCGATGTACGCCGAACTGCTGAAACAGCAGGTCGAAGCGATCCACCGAGCGGAAAGTCTGCGGGCTGAGTACGGCACAGACCACAATCCGCAGCAGAACAATCCCTGCACGACGGTACATCTACTTGTGAAAGCCTTGCGAGAGAATAGCAGCCCGAGGCCACAAAAATGATGCGCCCCTGTTGACATTCCCGGTGTTTTTGCGGTATTCTTATCAAGAACAATTCTCCGTAAGTAATCGTTTTCTAATGACAACGCAACCAACAACACAAGGGCGCATCGCCGAGATGTGCCGGAAATTACACGATAGTGGGCACCGGATGACGCCGCAGAGGCTTTGCATCTTGCAGGCCCTCGTCGAGTCCAATAGCCACCCCAGCGCGGAGGAGATCTATGCCCAGGTGCAGCGTGTCTCGCCAATGACATCGCTGGCGACGGTCTACAAGACTTTGGACACGCTGCGAGACATGGGCGAGGCTTTGGAGATGGAGGTTGGTGATGGACGGCGGCACTATGACGGAGTCCGTCCGCGCTCCCATCCCCACGTCGTCTGTACGGGCTGTGGGCAGATCGAGGATGTCCAGCTTCAAGACCTGAGCGGACTGCAAACCCAGGCCGGGCAGGCATCGGGCTACCAGATCAGCGCCCAGCGGGTCGAGTTCTATGGGCTTTGCCGGGTGTGCCAAGAGGCATCGGAACAGGAACAGAAAGACAAGTAATTGAGCACCACGCAGGACCCTACACAGGACCCTAAGCCCAAAGACGCGGATTTGCGCCGCCTGATCAAAGCCATCGAGGGCAACTGGCAGGCCGAGATGGAGGGCGCGGCCACCTACCAGGCATTGGCGGACCGCGAGCCCGACCCCAAACGCCGGCACACTTTGGAAGGACTGGCGAAGGCCGAGCAGGCCCATGCTCGCCTGTGGGAACGCCGGCTGATCGAGCTAGAGGCGCCTGCCCCGCACTACACCGGCCCGGCCAAAGGTGTCGCGGACTCGCTGCCCAACCGGATCGGCGGGACGGATGCCACCCTGCGCCGTATCGAGATGGAGGAGCGCAGGCATGTCGCCTCCTATGGCCGGCAGCTGCAGGAATTGGGCGATGAGCCGAGCGTCGCCATCTTGGAAAAGGTCATTGCGGACGAACGGGCGCACTCCAAGGCCCTGAAGCACATGCTGGCCCCTGTGCCGTCCGTCGCGCCCCCGGTAGACGCTCCCATCGGCCAGAACTTCTCCCGACCTCTGGACCCGCAGCAGGCTTTGGATGATCTGCGGGCGCGCAAGGGGCATAAGTCGCCCGCATCCTGGATCGGCGACGCCATCTACGGAGTCAACGACGGCCTGGGCGCGATCTTCGGCATCGTCTCGGGCGTGTCGGGCGCGACGGCGGGGGACAACAGGACCGTTCTGCTGGCCGGCATCGCGGGCATGATCGCGAGTGCCCTTTCGATGGGGTCGGGGGCATACCTCGCCGCCAAAAGCGAGCGTGAGATCTATGAGGCCGAGCTGCACCGCAAGCGGGCGGAGCTGGAGGAGGACCCCGAGGGCGCTTTGGAAGAGATCACGCTGATCTACCAGATCAAGGGCATCCCCGAGGAGGACGCGCGCCGTGTCGCCGCCCACCTCGCGCGTGACCCCGAGCAGTTCCTGCGGACCTTGGCTGCCGAGCAGCTCAACTTGACGGAAGACGCCCTCAGCAACCCTTATGTCTCGGCGGGGTCGGGGGCACTCTCGACGGCGGTCGGTGCCTTCATCCCCATCATCCCGTTTCTGTTCCTGCACGGCCTCCCCGCCATCATCGCCGCCGCCGTCGTGTCGCTCCTGGCGCATTTCGCCGTAGGCGCGGCCAAGACCCTGATCACCGTCCGTTCCTGGTGGAGCAGCGGCCTGGAGATGACGGCGGTGGGCGCGGTGGAGGGCCTGGTGACCTACTTCATCGGCAAAGGGCTGGGCGGCCTGGCCTAGCAGGCTTCTTCGCCCACGATTTCGCCCACGATGCAGTGGTTACTGAGCCAAGGGAACATGATCTCAAGGACCGGATCTGAGGGGAGCCGCCGCATGGGACGCTATGAACGCCGAGTCCTGCTGGGAGCCGCCACAGGCGCCATCTGCGCGCTCGGCCTTTTTCTGCTGCTCGGCTTCCGCACGGCTCATCCACCTCGTCTGCCCCGCCTCGCCACACTTCCCAGTCGTATCCGCCCGCCTGCCCCTGCGGGGCCGCTGGCTGGCGTAGTCGTCGTCCTGGACCCCGGTCATGGCGGGCAGGACCCCGGCGCCCTCGGCGGCCAGACATCCGAAGCCGCCCTGACCTACCGCACGGCGACCGAAGTGGCCGCCTCACTGCGGGCGCAGGGGGCCAAAATCCTCTACACCGTCCGCAGTCGCCAGCTTGACCCCACGCTCGCTCTCGTCGAGCCGCCGCTGACCCGGCCCACGGATGCCATCCTCGCCGCGACGGGCCGGCCGCTCCGCTCGCGGCACTCCCCGCGTCCGCTCTGGGAGCGTGCCCAGACGGCGCGCGCCGTCTGGGCGCATCGGGTCCGGTGGGACCCTGATGCCCGCCGAAACGTCTTTTTCCTCTCGCTGCACTATGACTACTACTCCGCTGCCGCCGTCTCTGGAAGCGTCGTTTGCGTGGACCGGCGCGTCAGTCGCCTGCCCGCGCTGGGAGCAGCCCTGGCAGCGCAGATGGCACAGGGGAGATTCGGACGTGCCTGCGATTTTCGGGGTGTCCGGGGCGTCTCCGGCCGCGAGCTGGGGGTGCTGAACCCGGCGCAAAACCCCGTTCCCGAGAAAGTCCTGCTGGAGCTGGCAACACTCTCCAACCCGCAGGACGCCTTACAGGCCAGCGATCCTGCCTGGCGTATTGAAATAGCACATCGAATCACCGACGCGATCATCCTTGTCCACCAGCAGAAAGCGACCCCTTCCAATCCCTAATGGTTTATGAGTGTGAGAACTGCGCGGCGGCGCTCGGCCCCGGCCTGACCGTCTGCCCCCACTGTGGGCAGATTTTCGACGAGCCGGTTCCCGATGATGCGCTTTGGGACGAGGCAACATTCGTCGTCCCCGACTCCGAGTCGGAGGCAGCGTTGCCTGCTCTGGCGGACGCCGTGCCGCCGGAGGTCATCAGGTCGCCCAGACTATCCCGATGGCCTCAGACCGCCGCCGTGCTGCTGTTCCTCGGCCTGGGCTGGCTTGGCTTCCGCCACTGGAACGCGCCTGCCGTCCCAACGGCTCTTGTCGTGCCTCTTCCCCGCCCGCCCACCGATCTGGCGGCGCATCCCCACTATGCGGCGAATATGACTGCTCTTGTGCAAAAGCTGCGCGCGATGGGAGTCGGGGCGGAATGGCCGGCATTCGGCAGCAATGACGTACTCTTGGTCACGCCGCAGACACGCGCGGCCGAGCTGCCGATGGCGTGGGATGCGGACATGGACCGCCGGCTGGCGCAGGGCATTTACGGTGATTTCGCCCAGACCCGCTTCGAGTCGGGCTTCCCCGATAGCGACACGACGGCCTGCTTTGTCCTCGTCACCAACGGGTCCGGCAAGGTGATGGCGGTGGACTTCATGGGGGATTTGAAGTGAGAGTTCCTCTCCCCGTCGCTGCGCGCCTGATCCTCTGCATCTGATCCTCTGCATCTGATCCTCTCCCCGTCGCGGCGCGCCGACCCTCCCCTCGATGGGAAGGGGGTGTGCAAAAAGGGGCTTGACTAGCTCTCCCAGGTACCTATCGTGACCTGAGGGCCTTCCGAGAAGAAGTGCCCTGGCCCCTTACACACCCCCTTCCCTTCGAGGGGAGGGGCGCGACTTGTCGCGGGGAGAGGATCAGACCAAACTACCAATCCTCCCCAATGCCGCCGACCGCTGGCAGGCGTCCACGAGCCGCTGCGCCGCCAGCCCGTCCTCGAAGCTAGGGCCACCGAGTTCACCCCGTGCGATGCTGTCGATGAAGTCGTAGAGGCAGTGGACATGGAACTGCGGCCAGCCGATGGGGTTCTTGGTCGCCCCAAAGGCATAAGGCTTTGGGTAGCGGGCGACGCACTCGATCTTCTGGAAGCCGCGCATCCCGCCGAGTGGCGCTTCGGGCAATGTGTTGTCGTACACCGAAAGCCAGTTTGGGTCCATAAGGTTAAACGCCAGCGCCCCCCGGCTGCCGTGGATCTCCAGACGCAGGTCGTCCTGGGTGCCGGTCGCCAGGCGGCTCGCCTCGATGACGCCGACTGCGCCGGAGGCCAACCGCGCCTGCACGATCGC
Organism: Armatimonadota bacterium; assembly: GCA_031363565.1. Lineage (GTDB taxonomy): Bacteria > Armatimonadota > Armatimonadia > Armatimonadales > Capsulimonadaceae > JANXMY01. The sequence continues at coordinate 6,558 of JANLUQ010000660.1, forward strand.
CACGTCGTCCACATCCACGCTTCCTCGGCCGCCCGTCTTCGGGTCGGGCCGCTCCGGCAGGAATGTCTCCAGCCGTGCCGACACGTCGGCGAACTCCCCAAGCAGATAACGCACCAGATCGAAGACATGTGCGCCGAGGTCCATGATGGCCCCGCCGCCGCTGCGCGCCATTTGCAGCCGCCAGGTGAGGGGCCGGTTCGGGTCCACATAGCCCGCATGAAGATAGGCGGCTCGGAACTGATAGACCTGGCCGAGAAAGCCGTCGTCTACGAGCTGCTTGGCGCGCAGCAGGGCGGGCACGAACCGATAATTGAAGGTCATGCGGTGAACAGTGTCGGCCGTTCGGGCCAGCGCGGCCACTTCCTCCGCCTCGGCCAAGGTCCGCGTCAATGGCTTGTCGCAGTAGACGTGCTTACCGGCCTTCAGCGCGTCCAGGAGCAGGGCATGGTGGGCGTCATTGGGCGTGCAGCAGTGGATGACCTGGATGTCGTCGCGCGCCAACAAGTCCTGGTAGTCCCGTGTCGCGAACTCGAACCCGGCCTGCTCCTGCGCCTTCCGTCCGCTGGCCTCGGTCGCCGTGCAGATGCCGACCAGCCGCGTCTTGGCCGGCAGCGGGTCGTAGAAGAGCGGCAGGGTCCGGTGCGCATAGGCGTGGACCTTGCCGATAAAGCCATAGCCGACGATGCCGATGCCGAGTTGCATGATAGGCTACAGCCCTGCCTTCTGCCAGATGTCGTCCATCGCCGCGCCGACTGTCTTCAAGCGCGCCTCGTCGGAGGGCAGGCCGCCCAGGTCAACGAACGGCTCCGGGACCACGGGGCCGTCATAGCCAATACCCTTCAATGCCTGCAAAAAGCCGGCGATGTCAATGACGCCGGTCGCGCCCGGCAGGGCACGGGTGTTATCGCGCTGCTCGTCTATAGGAATCCCCGCTGGGGCGTCGTTGACGTGGACGTAGACGACCTGGGCGGGCGTCAGCGCCTTTAGGTCATCAATCGTCCCGTGGGAGGTATACCAATGCCAGCAGTCCAGCAGCAGACCGACGTTCGGCCCGATGTCCCGGCCCAGGGCCAGCATCTCCGGCAGCGTGTGAACAAATGCGTGTTCCTGCGAGGCCCACAGCGTCTTGGGGCCGATGAACTCCAGGCCGAGCGAGACGCCGTGGTCGCCCAAGATCTGCGCGATTGGCGCAAAGCGCGCGACATGAAACCGGTAGTTCTCCTCGAAAGGCCGGGCGTTCGAGCAGGGCATCACCCACGTCGAAACGCGCGTCCCGCCGATGGCCGCCGCCGCCTGGGCAAGTCGGGGCAGCTCGCCCAGGCCCTCCTGCCACTTCTCCTCTGACCCGCGCCAGTCTACGGGCAGGCCCCAGCCGGCCGGCTTGATGCCGGCCTCGGTGAACCGTGCCTGCACGGCTTCGGCGCTCTGGCTGTCAATGAGGCCGGCGATCTCCGAGGGGCTGAACTCGACGCCGCCAAACCCGCCCGTCTTCGCGGCGGCCAATGCTTCGTCCAGGGTTCCGGCGCGCACGCCGATGGCACCGGGGCTAAGTCCTTTGAACATGGTGTTCTCCTTTAGATGTGCTGATACGCCGTCGGGGTGGGGGATACCTGCACAGATCGCACTCGGCGAGCTGCAAATCACGTCAGACCGATGGGACAGGGGCGCTTTACGGAGCCGCATAAATCATCAGATAAATCGCCAGGGCCATTTTTACGCGGGCAGCGCTTCGACAGCCCGCGCGATCTCTTCATGCGTGTTGTAGAAGTGCGGCGAGAACCGTAGTCTGCCCCCCCGAACCGCCGCCGTCACGCCCGCCGCCGTAAGCGCCTCCAGTACGGCCTCGTTAGCGTGCGTCGGGTGCTGGAACATAACCAAGCCCGCGCGCTGGTCGTCGGCACGAGGCGAGGTGACTTGGTAGCCCTTTGCCTGTAATTTCTGAGCCGCGTCTTCGGTTAGGGCCAGCACCTGGGCGGCGATGGCCTTCGTTCCGATCTCTTCCAGCAGCGACAGGGCTGCGTCCAGCCCTGCCAGGCCCAGGCCGTTCGGGGTTCCCTCCTCATAGCGATGGGCACTGGGTTTGACAGTGAAGTCCAGTGGGTCGAACTTGGCAACGTCCACGACCGCGCCAGCCCCCATATTGACCAGGCGCATCTGTTCCAGGGCGCGGGGCGCGATGTAAAGCCCACCCGCTCCGCCCGGTGCCATCAGCCATTTGTGCGAGCCGGTGACGGCGATGTCCACCCCCCATGCCTCGGTTTCGAGCGGCAGTACGCCCAGACCCTGAATGACGTCCGCGATCAGCAGCGCCCCGTAGGCGTGGGCCAGCGCGGCGAAGGCGGCCAAGTCGCAGCGGAAGCCGGTCCCAAACTGCACCCAGGAGAGGGTCACGACGCGCGTTCTCTCGTCCATGGCGGCGGCCAGGTCATCCGGCGTGAATGTCCCGTCGGCGCGCGGCGTGACCAAGCGTGTTTCGATGGCGCGGTCGGCCTGGGCGTACCAGGGATAAACGACGCTCGGGTACTCGCAGTCCACGCTCACCACGTTGTCGCCCGGTTCCAGCCGCAGCCCATCCGCGACCAGAGACAGGCCGTGGCCCGTATTTTTGACCAGGGCCAGATGTTCGGCGGGGACGCCCATCAGTCGAGCCAGCCGCCCGCGCGCCGCCTCGCGCCAGGCCACGACGCCGTCCATAAAAAAACCCATTGGGTCGCGCGCCGAGAGGGCTGCAGCCTCCTGTACGGCCCGGACGACGCGGGCTGGGGCAGGGGAAACGCCGGCATGGTTGAGATAGACGCCCCGCGCGGTGACAGGCGCAAACTCGGAATTGCGGTAATCGTGCATGACTGGTATAATACCCAAAACGACGGCGGCAGGGCACCCCCGAAATCGCCGAAAATCAGGAGGCAAATCATGACTGCGGAAGACGCCGAAATCGCGCGCAACGTCCGGCGCGAGCTTGGCAAACGACCGATCAATTCAACCATGGTGGATGTTCAGGTGAAGGCCGGCAAAATCACGCTGACGGGCCGCCTCACGCATCTGCGGGACGACAAGACTGCGAACCTCCGCACCGAGATTGACTTCGTGATGAAGAACATGACGCGCGACCGCTTGGTCAAAGGCTTCTTCGATCAGCTGCAGTATGCGATCGACCACAGCGCCGATGATGAGAAGGAGCGGGGCAGCCGCGGGCGCATGCGGTCGTAACGGTGACCGCTGGCTCAAACAAATGCTGCCTCAGCACTGGCCCAGAAACTTCCGGGGTGCGGCCCTTCTCTACGCCAAGGAGGGAAACCGCAATGTCACAGAGCCAGCCACTCAAAACCTATCGCGTCACCTGGGAGGAACTGATGAGCCGTCGCAGCGAAATCGCCCCGACCCGGTGCTGGAAGTCAAAGTCTACGAGCCAGAGGCCCCCATGAAGATCTCCGCCAAGAATGCCGCCATCGCTTACTTGAAACAGCGGACCGCTGAAGACGTGACCGAAAACCCGGAATAAATTCGCAAGGCCGATGCCGAAGTCTAAGAGTTGATGGAGAACCTAACTTGATTTCGCGCCTCGCTCTGAGGGTAGGGAAGCAGAGGGGTTCACTTCAAATCATGTACTGCTTTGTGAACTGGACGGAGAAATCAGGTTACAAGGAACTGGACCTACCAAACAACTGCGGCTATTTGACCTTGGCGGAACCGTCTGAGGAGGCGGATTGTGTGCTGGCAAAGGTAGACTTTCCATTGGGTAGTCCGCCCCCTGTGCCGCCTGTTTCAGATGAGAACAAGTGATGGTCAACAAGGCTATGGATTGACATTTACTCTTGGTCGTGGGAA
>JANLUQ010000669.1:0-6719 GCA_031363565.1 Armatimonadota bacterium
CTTGCCGATGTCGTGCAGCAGCGCGCCCATGGTGATGGCCTCCAGCTCGATCCCGGCTAGCCCTATGTGGCGGGCGGCGGCGACGGCATAGCGCTGGACGCGCAGGATGTGCTGGTGCGTGTATTGGTCCTTGGCATCAATGGCGAGGGCCAGACTCCCGATGGTCGAGAGGTACAGCTCGGCGAGATGCTCCTTGCCGATCTGAAGCTCCTCGATATGCTGCTGCTTCTCCTCGGTCCGCGCAGCCGTAGTGGAGTAGTTCTGGAACACGACCCAGCCCAGCGGGGCCAGCAGCAGCAGCACGAACCCGATGTGGCTGGAGAACAGCAGGATCGCCAGCGTGCTGACGCAGCCGCCCGCAAAATAGGACGGGGCGGTCCAGAAGAACGTCTCTCGCCACAGGGTCAGCGGCCTCTGCCCGGTGCAGAGGGCGACGATGACGGCGACGCATCCCGTGTTGAGCAGGAAATAGGTCAGGCTGAAGCCGGCCACGGCCGGGTAGGTGCCGGGATTCTGCAGGATCAGGGAGTGGTGGTTCAGCCAAAGGAAAACCAGCCCCGCCGCCCAGGTCTCCAGTATGGCTGTAGACACATTGAACAGGAGCTGGTGCGTCGGCTGACGTTTGGAGAGCGGGAATAGGCTATGGGTGAGGCTGCCGAACGCGCTGACCAGCACGGCCGCCGACGGCCCGAAGCGCAGCAGGGCTGTACAGGTCAGCACATAGCCCAGCGAGAGCGAAACATGGTCCTCGGCGCTGCGGTGCCGCATCAGGCGGATCTTCTTGCTGCTCGCGAGGGCCGCCAAGAACAGATACAGACCCAGCTCCCACCATTCGGCGTCCACCTTTGGAGCCGGCATGACGACAGCGAAGCCAGCCGCCCCTGCGCCCAGCAGATAGATCAGGACCAGGTATAGTTGTGCGCTTCGCGGCAGTTTGCTCATGGGAATACCGTCACTTGGGAGGACAAGAGATCCTTATGGACCCGCCTACCCTCCGTTGTATTTTGGCGAATGAGGAGGCAAACTTTAGCGAAAAGTGCGGGGAAAGGAGGCCAAGCTTGTTCTTAGAGTACAGTTTTGCAGACCGGCGAGCGACTATGGTGAAACACGCCAACGCCCCCACCGGCCCTGGAATTCGCCGGGTGTTCTGCCGAACCTCCAAAGTGGGGCGCTGATCGCCGGGGCCGTGCCGGGCTTCGAGGCCGCGCTGGATGCCGTCCGCCACCGCCACAAGCGCTGGGACGGCATGAGCTACCCGTCTGGCCTGCGCGGCGATGAGATCCCCCTGACCGCCCGCCTGATGGCCGACGCCTACTCCGCTAGGCCGGCCGCGTCCCTGGGCGAAGGCGGCTGAGTGTCGTCATGGAACGATTCTAGGGCACTCATGAGAGTGCAGCCTGGCCTGAAGGCCAGGCCTACTCGGATGGTCCGCCCCTTCAGGGCTTCGGAGAATGCCCTCCAGGCATCGTAGGGGCGCCGCTTGCCGCGCCCTCTTCTTTCTTGCCGCGCCCTCTTCTTTCTTGCCTTTTTGCCGCGTCCCCTTTCTGAAGCCCCGAAGGGGCGGACCATCCGTGTAGACCGGCCCTACAGGGCTGGAACTATTTTTACCTCGCCTGAAACTTTCCGCCGCTTTTGACGTATGGGAAGTGGTGCCCCATGCTTGGGGCCTGTGCTTTCGCCGAAAGGAACTGCGGTTGAAACCCTTTTATCCCTACGCCCCGCTTGTCCCGACACTGGCCCTAGCCTTGCTAGCGGCCTGCGCCTTCGCCACCGGCGGCGCGAAGCCCGCGCCGAAGGCGCACCCGAAGGTGACCGCAGCGGCAGCCGTCGCGACGGTTACTTACGCCCACGACATCGCGCCGATCCTCTACCAGAACTGTACTACCTGCCACCGGACGGGGGAGGTCGCACCGTTCACGCTGTCCTCCTACGCGGACGCCAAAAAGCGCGCCCGGCAGATCGCCCTCGTTACCGACCAGCGCCTCATGCCGCCATGGAAGGCCGATTCGCACGGCGAGTTCCAGGACGAGCGGCGGCTGACGGCTAGGCAGATCGCGCTCCTGAAGCAGTGGGCCGGCGCAGGTGCCCCGGAAGGACAGAAGGCGCAGGAGCCGCCCGCGCCGCAGTTCGCCGGGGGCTGGGCGCTGGGCAAGCCGGACCTGCTCGTGGCCCCGTCCGCGCCCTACACCGCGCCCGCCGAGGGGCGGGACGTCTACCGCTGCTACGTCATCCCCACCAACTTCGCCGAGGACCGGTACGTCTCTACTATTGATGTCCGCCCCGGCAACCGCGCCGTGGTGCATCACGCCATCGCCTATGTGGACACAAGCGGGACGGCCCGCCGCCTGGTCGCGGAGACGAGTGACGGCAGCCCCGGCTACCCGGAGTTCGGCGGCATTGGCTTCTCGCCCGCCGGGATGCTCGGCGGCTGGGCACCCGGTGCGACGCCTCGCCCCCTGCCCGCCGACACGGGGATCGTCCTCCCCAAAGGTGCGGACATCGTTTTGGAGGTCCACTACCACCCGGACGGTAAGCCTGAGACCGACTTAACGCAGGTCGCGCTCTACTTCAACATGGGGGCCATCGCGAGGCCGATGCACCTCTTCCCGCTCGTAAACACCGGCCTGCACATCCCGCCCGGCGACAAGGACTACGAGATCAAGGCCTCGCTGCCCATAATTTTCGACGCCACCTTGCTCACCGTCTTCCCGCACATGCACGTCCTGGGCCGAAGAATGACTGTCACGGCAACACTGCCCGACGGCACCACAAAGCCGCTCGTGGATGTTCCCGACTGGGACTTCAACTGGCAGGGGTTCTACGCCTACAAGCAGCCGGTCCACCTTCCCGCCGGGTCGCGTGTGGACCTAGTCGCGCACTACGACAACTCCACGGGCAACCCGCGCAACCCCAGCAGCCCCCCCAAACTCGTCACCTGGGGCGAGCAGACGACGGATGAGATGTGCCTGTGCTACCTCGGCTTCACCGTAGACGCCGAACACGTCCCGCAGGGAGGGAAAACCGCCCGTTCGCGGTGAACCGTCGCGTAGGCCTGCGGTTTCGGGGTAACATAACGTCATCACGTTCGTAATTGCGTTCGTAATCGCGTTCGTAACGCATCGCATCCGATGGAGTGTTGAATGACCCCGAAAAAACTGTTCCTCGCGGCGGCCATCTTGGCGGGCGCCCGCCTCGCCCTGCCGACACAGGCCCAGACGCCCTCCCCGCCTATGCCCGCACCACCGTCGGGCGGGTTGATGGCCCCCCTCCGGCCCCCGGCCACCCCGCTGATCGTCCGATCCCCTTACGTCAGCACCTGGCAGCCCGCCGACTCGCTGGTCGGGACCCAGTCCGCCTTCTGGGCCGGACGTCCCAAGGCGATCACCGGCATCGCCCGCGTGGACGGCCAGCCCTATGTTTTCCTTGGCGACCCGCACGACGCCGACGGCAAGCCCCTCGCCCCGCCGATGGCCCAGACCAGTCTGTCCGTCACGCCGACGCAGTCCATCTACCATCTGCAAGGCGGCGGGGTCACGGTCACTTTGGACTTCCTCTCGCCGGTCGAGCCGAGCGACTTACAGCGCCTCTCCGTTCCGTTCGGCTATGTCTTCGCCACCGCCCGCAGCGCGGATGGCAAGCCGCACGCAGTCAGCCTGTATTTCGACATCTCCGGCGCGTGGGCGCACGGGGACGACAATGCGCCGATCACCTGGGAGCGCCGCAATATCCCCAGCATCGGGCAGCCTTTGACCGCCTTCGCGGTCACGCCTGCCGCCCCCAAAGTGCTCGGCGAGACGAACGATTACCCGATGTGGGGAACGGCGATCCTGGCGACCGCCACGCAGCCCGGCCTGACGACGCAGGCCGGGCCGGACGCGGTCGTCCGCGCCGCCGCCATCGGCAGCGGTGCCCTGGACGGCTCCATAGACGCCGACCAGCCGCGCGCCATCAACAGCCACCCGCCGGTCTTCGCCTTCGACTTCGCCCTAGGTCAGGTCGGGAAGGCCGCGACCAAGCCCCTCGTGCTGGCTTTGGGCGATGTCCGCGACCCGGCCGTCAGCTTCCAGGGCAAGCCGATCCCGCCGCTCTGGCGTTCCTATTGGCCGGATTGGCCGCAGATGATGGCCTCGTTCTACGCGGACGCCGACACGGAGCGTTCGCGCGCCGACCGGATGGATCGGCGGGTCGTGTCCGATGCGACGAAAGCCGGTGGCGCGAAGTATGCCGCCCTCTGTGCGCTGGCCTTGCGCCAGGCCTTCGGCGCGACCGAGATGGTCGGCACCCTGGACAAGCCCTGGATGTTCATGAAGGAGATCAGCAGCGACGGCAACATCTCCACCGTCGACATCATGTATCCGGCCTTCCCCGCCTTCCTATATGCCGACCCGCGCCTGCTGCGGATGCAGCTCGACCCGCTCTTCGATTACGCCGAGTCCGGCAAATGGCCGCAGCCGTTCGCCGAGCACGACATCGGCGCGTCCTATCCGAATGCGGACGGGCACAACGACGGCGGTGGGGAGAACATGCCGGTGGAAGAGTCCGCCAACATGCTGATCATGGCCGCCGCCTACTTGCGCTACGTCCCCAAAGTGGAGGCCGTCGCTTATGCCCGGCAGCACGAGCGAATCCTCAAGCAGTGGGCCGACTATCTGCTCACCGTCCCATCCGGCTCCACATCCTCCAACGCCCTCGACCCGGAGTTCCAGAACCAGACCGACGACTTTACCGGCCCCATCGCCCATAGCGTCAACCTCGCCCTCAAGGGTATCCTGGGCGTTGGGGCGATGGGACAGATCGCTGGCTACGCGGGTGATAAGGCGGGCGAGGCCCATTATGGCGGGATGGCGAAGACCCTGATCGTCGAGTGGGCGCGGCGGGCACAGTCCAAGACCGGCCCGCACCTGACCATGCAATACATCGAGGCGGACACGCCCCAGCCTGCCGGCTGGACGGCGGGCATCGTCGGCCCGCACGCCCTGCGCCTGAGCGGCGTAGGTGGGGCCGACGCCCCCAAGCCGGCCGTGGACACGACCAAGAGCTACACCGTTTCGGCCTGGGTGAAGGTCGCCCGCCTTGAAGGCTACCAGACCTTCGTGAGCATTGACGCCGCCCACGTCAGCGGTTTCTTTCTCCAGCTCCAGGGCTCCTCCGGCAAGTTCAGCCTGAGCGCTGTCGGCCATGACAGCGGTGAGCCGGGGGCAGGCGCCGCCGCCGCCGTCGCCCTTGCCAAGCCCGCCGTCGACACCTGGTATCACCTGGCGGGCGTCTATGATGCCGACGCCCACACGCTCTCCCTGTACGTCAACGGCGCGCTCCAGCAGACCGTCCCCTACGCCTCGGCGTTCCGCGCGGACGGCCCCACGGCCATCGGGCGGGGCTTCTACAACGGCAGCCGGACGGACTTCGTCCGTGGGGCGGTTGACGACGTGCGCTTCTACCAGTCGGCCCTAGCCGCAGACGCGATCCTCGCGCTCTCCTTGCCCGGCGGGGCCGCCCCCACCGCCCCGGCCCCCGCCTCCTACTGGACCTTCGATGAGGGCACCGGTACGACGGTGGCCGACACGGCGGGCGGCGACAATGCGACCATCGAGGCCGGCGCGGCAGACCCGGACAACGCCTGGAGCTTGAAGTACAACGCCTTCCCCGACCGGGTGCTGGGGCTGAACCTCATTCCCAAGTCCGTGCTGGACCAGGAGGCGAAGTTCTACCTGACTAAGCTCGGTCCGTTCGGCGTCCCGCTGGACATCCGGCACACCTACACCAAGACGGACTGGGAACTGTGGACGGCGGCCTCCACCGACGACCGCGCCTTGCGGCAGGGCTTCGTGGACGGCATCTTCCACTTCGCCAATACCTCCCGCTTCCGGGGCGCCTTCAGCGACTGGTACGACACCGCCTCGGGACAGCAGACGGGCTTCGTCGCCCGCCCGGCCATCGGCGGCGTCTTCGCCATCCTGGACCGCACGGCGCTGAAGGTCGGGGAGTAAAGAAGCCACCGCCCGATGAAGCGCCCTCCGTCATCACTAAGCCTCCTCTGGACCGTTGCCGTCCTCCTTTGCCTGCTGGCCGCCATCGGCTCTCGGGCAGAGGCGGGTGGCGGCACCCTGCCGAACGCCGCAGGCAGGAAGGCCGTCGTGCTGCTGTTCGTCGCCCGCGACTGCCCCGTCTCGAACTCTTACGCGCCCGAGATCGAGCGCATCATCGCCCGCTATACGCCCCGGAAGGTCGCCTTCACCCTCGTCTACCCGGACCCCGACACGTCGCTCGCCGCCGCCCGGCAGCACGCGAAAGACTACGGCTACACCTGCCCTTTACTCTTGGACCCTGCCCACAAGCTGGTGCGTCGGGCTGGCGTGACCGTCACGCCCGAGGCTGCTGTGTTCGCTCCCGGCGGCCGTCTGCTCTACCGGGGACGCATTGACGACCTCTACCTCGGATTTGGGAAGCGGCGCGACCACGCCACGCGCCACGATCTGCGGGATGCCCTTGACGCCGTGCTGGCCGGGCATCCCATCCCCACGGCCCGGACACAGGCCATCGGCTGCTTCCTCTGACGCCGGGGCTTTCCACAGCCCGGCATTCTTCTCGGCATTGTTTTCTTCGAGGCTGGGACGGGTAAAGGGCGGGAGAGGTGATCAGCTATGACAATGGAACAACTGCGCCAGTCGCCCGCACCAGGCCTGGGTCTGGACCCAGAGGACAGTGGGCAGCTCGCGCCT
>JANLUQ010000707.1:0-4671 GCA_031363565.1 Armatimonadota bacterium
ATGCGGGGCGCTTCCTCTTGTTTAGACTTACAACTTGCACGAGCAGTGGGGACTTGCAGTTTGCAGCCTAAACAACGGCTACCGAACGGGTTGATAGTATCTTAGCATACGCCCCACAAGAAGTCAAGCATTTAGAAATATATTTTTTGGGGCAGTGGGTGGTTCCGTCCCGACGACGGCGGTGGCCTTATGACACACACGGCGGTGAAAATATGATATAATAGGCGTACAATCATCCAGGCATGAGGAGAAGAACCAATGGCATACGACGATCAGGACGACGACCAGCAGGAAGACGCGACGCAGGTGGTGGCCCAGGCGGACCCCGAGACCCAAGACGCGCACAAGGACATGTTGAGCGAGGCCTTGGGACATCTCGGCGGGCAGGGCGTGGATGTTCAAAGCCTGCTGGGGCAGGCCGGGGTCGGCACCACGGACCCGAGCCAGATGTCGCATGGGGACCTAGTGGCTTCGACGCTGGCCCTAGCGCGGGCGCATCCGGAAGTCTTGCAGATGGTCGCCAGCCGGTTCCCCGCTGCCCAGGGGCTGCTGGGGTCGGTGCTCGGCGGCGGCGCGGCGGCAGGCGCCGAGGGCCAGGCCGGTGGGGGTGGACTGCTGGGCGGACTGCTTGGGCGGTTCGGCCTGTAGGGGCCATTTAAAGACAATGCAGACACTGATCATCACCGGCGGAGCGGGCTTCATCGGCTCCCACTTCGTCCGCTTCCTGCTCGGCAAGTACCCGGACTACCGGGTCATCGTTCTGGATGCGCTCACCTATGCGGGTAACAAGGCGAACCTGGCCGACGTCTGGACGAACCCGAACTTCACATTCGTCCAGGGCGACATCAATGATGCCGCACTGGTAGAGAACCTAGCCCAGAACGCCCAGGCCATCGTCAACTTCGCCGCCGAGTCGCACAACGACCGCGCCATCCTGGACCCGGACAGCGCAGTCCGGGCCAACTTCAACGGCGTCTGCGTCCTGCTGGAAGCGGCCCGCAAGTTTGGGCACGAGCGGTTCCACCAAGTATCGACTGATGAGGTCTACGGGACGACGGACGGCGTCTTCCGCGAGGGGGACGCCTTGGAGCCGAACCAGCCCTACTCGGCGGCCAAGGCAGGCGGCGAGCTGATGGTGCGGTCGTACCACCAGACCTTCGGGCTGCCGACCATCGTCACGCGTGGGTCGAATACGTTCGGGCCGTATCATTACCCGGAGAAGCTGATCCCGCTGTTCATCACCAACCTCATGGACGACCTGCCCGTGCCGGTCTATGGGGACGGCCAGCAGGTGCGGGACTGGCTGTATGTCCTGGAGCACTGCTCGGGCATAGACACCGCGCTCCACCACGGTACGCCGGGCGAAGTCTACAATGTCGGCGGGGAGAACGATCGGCCCAATATGGAGATCGTCGCGCTGCTGCTCGAAGCTTTGGGCAAGCCCGAGTCGCTGATCCACTATGTCAAGGACCGGCCTGGCCACGACCGCCGGTACTCGCTCGACTGCACGAAGATCCGCGCCCTCGGGTACGCCCCCCACCCGGAACTGTTCGAGGAGCGGCTGCGGGAGACGGTGGCCTGGTATCAGGCAAACGAGGCCTGGTGGCGGGCCATCAAGGAGAAAGGGCAGGAGTATCAGCAGTTCATGCGCCAATGGTATGCCGAGCGTCAATAACCCCGTCCCGACTGTTGGAGGGGCGTTCCCGCGCGTCCTGTTCCTCGCCAGCACGGGCAGCCAGGGGGGGATCGAGCGGCATTCGGTAGAGCTTGCCGCCGCGCTCCAGGAGCGCGGCGTCCCGCTCCAGTTCGCCTGCCCGCCTGGCAGCCACCTCGACGCCTGGTGCCGGGAGCGCGGCATCCCCACCCTGCCCTTCCAGGTCCGTAACAGCGGCGACCTGGGGGCGGCGCGGCAATTAGCCCGGCTCATCCACGCACATAACATTGACATCGTCCACGCCCACTCGCGCCGCGATTATGTGGTCGCCGTTCTCGGCGTCAGGCTAGCTCGCCGCGCCCAGCTGGTCCTGCACGCCCATATGGTCCGGCCTCTGGGCGAGCCGCTGCGCCTCGCCGGGCGGTTCTTTGCCTGGGGCACCGACGCCGTGGTCGCCGTATCCGAGGCTGTCCGCACCCGGCTCCAGCGCGATCACGACCTCCCCCCGGCGCTTGTGCGCCTCATTCACAATGGCATCAACTTGGGCGACTTCGCCGCCCCCAGCACGCCTGAAGCACCGGCCTGGCGGACAGATGCGCGGCAGAATTTGGGAGTTCCCAATGATGCGCTTGTGCTGGGAATGGTCGGCCGGCTGGACGCGAAGGGGCAAAGCGACCTGCTCACCGTCGCGCCCGCCTTGATAGATCAGTATCCTCTCCTGCATTTCGTATTGATCGGCAGCGAGGGACAGCCCGGCGATCAGGCGCGGCTGATGGTCCAAGCCGAGGCGTCGGGCCTGGTCAGGCACCTGCACTTCACCGGCCCGCGCGAGGACGTGCCCACCCTGCTCCCAGCTTTGGACGTTCTTGTTCATCTGCCGCGCGACGAGTCGTTCGGGCTGGCCCAGGCCGAAGCGATGGCGGCGGGCCTGCCCGCAGTCGCCACCAACATCGGCGGATGCCGCGAGGTCGTCCGGGACGGCGTCACCGGCCTGCTCGTGCCGCCCGGCGACTCGCTCGCCCTGACCAAGGCTTTAGAGTGGCTGCTGGACCCCGCCGAAGGGGCGGCCCGCCGGGCGGCGTTCGGCGAGGCTGGGCGGCGCGTCGTCGCCAAGAACTTCTCGCGCGAACGCCAGCTTGATCTGCTGCAAGCACTGTATTTCGAGGTCTGCCCATACCCCGCCTACTGAAGAGAGAAAACCATGCAGAAAGCGATCTCGCGGCGACGATTTTTGAAGCAGGTGGCATTGGCCGGCGGTGCGGCACTGCTGGCGAGGCCTGCCAGAGCGGCTAAACCTTTTACCCACAGTCACGCGGGGACGCTGCGCCCCTACCGACCCAGCCGGGCCGAGGTCGCCGCGTCGTTCGAGCGGCAGGCGGACTATGGGGACGTAACGCGGCAGCCCGTGTTCAAGATGCACTTGGAGCCGCACTGGTTCGGGGACGACACCCGCTTCTGGTATCGCAACGCGCTGGCGCAGGGGCGGCGGGAGTTCCTCCTGGCAGATGCGGTTAAGGGCGTCCGTGTCCCAGCCTTCGACCACATGCGGCTGGCTGCCGCGCTGTCATCGGTGTCCGGGCAGACCTGTGATGGCGAGCGGCTGCCGTTTGACGCGATCGAGTTCACGAGTGACCTGAGCGCCGTTCGGTTCACGGCGGACCATATTGGCTGGTCATGCGACCTAACCTCCTACGCCTGTACACACGTTCCCGCAGTGGAACCAGCTGCCGAAGCAGCCCCGTTAGTACCGGCCGAAGCCGTCCCCCCTGACACCTCCCCGAACGGCCACTGGTCGGCGTTCATCCGCGACCATGACCTCTGGCTGCACGCCCAGCCCGGCGGGACGGAGACGCGGCTGACACACGATGGCACGGACGTGCGGCCTTACGGCGAGATGACCTGGGCACCGGACTCGCGCACACTCGTCGCCTACCGCATCCATGCCGTGCCCATTAAGCCGGTCTACCTGATCGAGTCGTCGCCCAAGGATGGCGGAACGCGCGGTGTGACGCACCAGCACGAGTACGCCCAGCCGGGTGACCCGATGCCCGCACATGAGATGTGGCTGTTCGACCCCACCATGGGGACGGGCAAGCCTGCCCAGACCGAGGCGATAGACTATGACGGCCCGCCGGATCTGCACTGGGATCATGCGGGGCATCGTCTGACCTTCCAGCGCATGGACCGCGGCTATCAGCGCTTCCGCATCTTTGTTGTAGACACCCAGACGGGCGCGGCGCAGACATTGGTGGACGATCGGGCGGAGACCTTCATCGACTCCACGAACTTGTACGTCCATTTCACGGAGGATGGCCGCGAGGTCCTCCATGCTTCCGAGCGGGACGGCTGGCGTCACCTCTACCTCTACGACAGCGAGACTGGGACGCTCAAAAACCAGGTGACGCACGGCGCATGGGTCGTGCGCCAGGTGGCCCAAGTGGACGAGGCAGCGCGCCAGATATGGTTCGCGGCCAGCGGCCGGAATGCCGATCAGGACCCCTACTTACTCCACCACTACCGCGTGAACTTCGATGGGACAGGTCTGGTCGCGCTAACCGAGGGGGATGGAACGCACGAGCTTCAATTCTCACCCGACCGCAGATTCTACATTGACACCTACTCCCGCGCCGACCTGCCACCCGTCCATGAGCTGCGCCGGGCCTCCGACGGCGCGCTTGTGTGCCCGCTGGAAAGGGCAGATATCTCGGCCCTGACAGCGCAGGGCTGGAAGCCACCCCAGGTCTTCCGCGCGAAGGGCCGCGACGGCGTCACCGACATCTGGGGCCTGGCCTTCCGCCCCCTGCACATGGACCCGGCCCAGAAGTACCCGGTCATCGAAAACATCTATGCCGGGCCGACCGACTCGTTTACGCGCAAAGGCTTTGCCGTCCAGGACCCGATGCAGTCGCTGGCCGAACTCGGCTTCGTCGTAGTCCAGTGCGACGGCATGGGGACCCGGAACCGCTCCAAGGCCTTCCACGATGTCTGCCGGCACAATCTCAAAGATGCCGGGCTGC
>JANLUQ010000356.1:0-1762 GCA_031363565.1 Armatimonadota bacterium
CCTCGCCGTCAACGGCCATGCGCTGCCCAAGAACGCGCTCCTCGTGGGCAAGCAGACCTACGTCCCGGTCAAGGAGTTCGCGAAGGCGATGGGCCTGACGAGCGGCTGGGACACCAAGACCGGCGCGTTGACGCTCTCCGGGCCGAAGCATAAGACCGTCGCCCTGACGGCGGGGAGCACGGCGGCGACGGTGGGCGGGGCCAAGGCGGCGGCGCTGGTCGTCCCGGTCCTCAAAGACGGCGGGGAGCCGGTGATGGCGCTCTCCGACCTGCTGACGCTGACCGGCGGGCGTATCACGGGCCACGCCGGGAACACGGTGCAGGTCAGGGGGTAGGAAAAGAGCCACCCGACGAGAGAAGGGCCCGTCACCAATCCAGGTGCGGGTCCTTTTGTCGCCTGGACCCGGACGCCGGAAAAGTGCAAGAAGTCGCCGCCTTTGCCCTAGACAGTCCTGTCGCGATTATGATACACTGATGTCATGCAAACCCAAGCAGTCAACCCGAGGAGTGTGATGTCATGCTGACGGATGAACAGATACAGTCGTTCCGCGAGAACGGCTTCCTCAATTACGGGCGCGTCCTGACCGACGAACAGCTCCAGGCCCTGCGCGAGTCGCTGAGCCGCGTCCTCTCAGGCGAGAGCGCCGCGTCGCCCGAAGCGATGCGCAACATCGGCGGCGGAGCGGACTCCGTCGTCACCCAGGTCGTGAACATGTGGGAGGCCGAGCCCGCCTTCCGCCAGCACCTCTACAACAGCGCCATCGTCCCCATGGCCGCCCAGCTTATGGGGACGGACACCGTGCGCGTCTGGCACGACCAGATGCAGCTCAAGCCCGCCCACATCGGCGGGCCGACGATCTGGCACCAGGACCACCCCTACTGGCCGGTCATCCAGCCTGCCGACCTAGTCAGCGCCTGGGTCGCATTGGAAGATGCCACGGCGGATAACGGCGCGATGAGCATGGTCCGCCGGAGCCACCTGTGGGGTCAATATAACGGCGGCACGGTGGGGATCAATGCCGACTACTCGCCCGCCCACGACCCTGCCTTTATTCCCGAGGGCGAGACGGTCGAGGTCGTCTCCTGCGAGGTCCCCGCCGGGGGCGTCGTCTTCCATCACTGCCGGACCTGGCACGGCGCTCCGGCCAACCACTCCGGCAATCCGCGCCCGGCAATCGCCGTCCATTATATGCCCGGCTGGACGCGCTATGAGCCGTCGGACCGGACGCATCTGGTCGAGCACCATATTCATGTCAAGCCGGGCGAGACGCTGGTCGGCGACCACTTCCCGACGGTGATGGAGGCGGGGGAGATGGCTGATCCTACCCCCGCGACAAGTCGCGACCCCTCCCTCGCAGGGAAGGGTGTGTAAAAGGGGGCCAAGGCACTTCTGGTCATTCAGCCTCCCGGTCACAGTAAGGCTCCCGACAAGAGCGATTAACCCCTGTTCGCCCACCCTTCCCTCCGAGGGGAGGGTGGGGTGAGAAGGTCGTCGGTCGGTGTTGTGTGATGAAGTAGTCGGTCGCTCTGTCAAGGTGGGCCGCGCGGTCACGAAGGCCGCGCGGTTGACCAATACAACCCCCTGACGACCCTCAGCCCTCCCCTCCCGTTTCACCCCACTAAAGCCTCGGGAGGGGTGCCGCGCAGCGGCGGGGTGGGTTCCATCCGCCCCCCTGCCATCACTGTCGGGAAGTGATCGCCGGTCAGCGTCTCGCCCGGCTTGACGTGGATGTGCTTCTCCACCAAATGCGACTGGCCCGAAG
>JANLUQ010000228.1:0-2868 GCA_031363565.1 Armatimonadota bacterium
ACGGCGGGTCATTTACGGCGGGTCATTTACGGCGGGTCATTTACGGCGGGTCATTTACGGCGGGTCATTTACGGCCCGGCCACAGCCCGTGCGTAACATCAGTCAATTATACCAAACCTTGTGTTTTTCACGGTTGCTCCTCCCTCTGACCGCACTGCGAGTTCGCGAAATTCTCACCACATGAGACGCCATACAGGAATCGGCAGGTCCGAAGCGTAACTAGACCGACGCATCACGCCCAAAAGGACAACACACATGGCTCTGAGCGAACTGGCCGGCAAGCCTGCCCCGCACGATCTACTGACCAACATCCCCCGGCTCATCACCGCTTACTATACCGAGAAGCCGGACCCCGCCGAAGCGTCTCATAAAGTCGCCTTCGGGACGTCGGGGCATCGCGGCTCGTCGCTCAAATGCAGCTTTAATGAGGACCACATCCTAGCCATCTGCCAGGCCATCGCCGAACAGAGGGCGGCTGAGGGCGTCACAGGGCCGCTATTTTTAGGCATGGATACACACGCCCTGTCCGAGCCGGCCCACCGGACGGCGATCGAGGTCTTCGCGGGGAACGGGGTAGAGGTGCATATACAGTCGGGCGGTGGGTATACGCCGACCCCGGTGATCTCCTTCGCCATCTTGTCCTATAACGCAGGCCGAACAGGAGGGTTGGCGGACGGCGTGGTCATCACGCCCTCCCACAACCCGCCCGAAGACGGCGGGTTCAAGTATAATCCGCCCTCCGGCGGCCCTGCCGACACGGGCACGACTAAGCGGGTGCAGGACCGGGCGAATGCCTTGCTGCAAGGCGGGCTGACGGAAGTAAAGCGTTTGCCTTATCCGCGAGGCCTGAAGGCAGAGACGACCCAGGCGTATGACTATGTGACGCCTTACATTGAAGCCTTGGCGACCGTCATAGACATGGAAGCTATTGCAAACGCCGGGCTGAAAATCGGGGCGGACCCGATGGGCGGAGCAGGTGTGGCCTATTGGGCGCCGATCGCCGATCGCTACGGGCTGGACATAGACGTCGTCAACCCTAATGTGGACCCGACGTTCAGCTTCATGACTGTGGACAAAGACGGCAAGATCCGCATGGACTGTTCCTCGCCCTATGCCATGGCTTCTTTGATCGGCCTCAAAGACCGCTATGATGTCGCCTTTGGCAACGACCCGGACACGGACCGGCACGGCATCGTAACGCCCAGTGCGGGCCTGCTGAATCCGAACCACTACCTCGCCGTGGCAATTTCCTACCTGTTCCAGAACCGGCCTGGCTGGCGGGCCGACGCCGCCGTAGGCAAAACTCTGGTGTCCAGCGCGATGATTGACCGCGTCGCCGCCGACCTGAACCGGTCTCTGGCTGAGGTGCCCGTCGGCTTCAAATGGTTCGTTGACGGCCTCCTCAGCGGCGGCTACGGCTTCGGCGGCGAGGAGAGCGCCGGGGCCTCGTTCCTGCGCCGCGACGGCAGCGTATGGACGACGGATAAGGACGGCATTATCATGGACCTGCTGGCGGCGGAGATTACGGCCAAGACGGGCCGCGACCCTGGCCAGCACTATATCGCTCTGACCGAGCGGTTCGGCGACCCCGTCTACGAGCGCATGGATGCCCCTGCCACATCCGAGCAGCAGTCGGTGTTGGCTAACCTATCGCCGGAGCAGGTCAAAGCGGAAGAACTAGCGGGCGAGAAGATCACCGCCCGCCTGACGCGCGCGCCGGCCAATAACGCACCCATCGGCGGCCTGAAAGTCGTGACCGAGAACGGCTGGTTCGCCGCCCGCCCCTCCGGTACGGAGCCGATTTACAAGATCTACGCTGAGAGCTTCCGAGGCGCGGACCACCTGCACCGCATTCAGAAGGAGGCCCAAGAGATCGTCGGCGCGGCTTTCCGGGCGGCAGGCCTCTAGCCATCCCAAAAGTGGGTTGACATCCCGGCACCCATGGGCAATAATGGACTCATGAACGCTCCGTTCCATTCCATTTACGCCCACGGCTTCGTCCGGGTGGGTGTCTGCATCCCGTTTCTGCGCGTCGCCGACCCCGACTACAATGTCGCCCAGACCTTGGGGCTTGCCCAGCAGGCTTCTGAAATGGGGGCGGCCGTCGCCCTGTTCCCCGAACTTGGCCTGTCCGCCTACTCCAACGAGGACTTGTTCCACCAGGATGCCCTGCTGGAAGGGACCCTGGCCGCACTCGACCATCTGGTGGCCGAGAGCCGCGACCTCTCCCCGCTCCTGCTAGTCGGAGCGCCCCTGCGCTTCGGCGGCCAGCTCTTCAACTGCGCCGTCGCCGTCTACCGGGGCCGGATCTTGGGCCTGACCCCCAAGTCTTATTTGCCGAACTACCGAGAGTTCTACGAGAAGCGCCAGTTCACGTCGGCCCGCGACGCCGTCAGCCGCGAGGTGACGGTGCTCGGTCAGCGTGTCCCGCTGGGCAATGACCTGATCTATCAGGCCGAGAACATGCCCGACTTTGCCGTCCACACCGAGATCTGCGAGGACGTTTGGACGCCAATTCCCCCAAGCACCTATGCCGCCTTGGCCGGCGCGACCATTCTCGCCAACCTGTCCGCTTCCAACATCACCATCGGCAAGGCCGAGTACCGCCGCGACTTGTGTGCCTCCCAGTCGGGCCGGTGCGTCGCCGCCTATCTGTACTCGGCGGCAGGGCCGGGCGAGTCCACCACGGACCTCGCCTGGGATGGTCACGCGCTCATCTACGAGAATAACGAGCGGCTGGCCGAGACGGAGCGGTTCGCCGCCCACGAGCAGATCATCGCCGCCGACATTGACCTGGAGCGACTGGCCCAGGACCGGATGCGGCTGACCTCCTTCCAGGACTCGGTCGGCGACCACTTAGAACATGTC
>JANLUQ010000111.1:0-3347 GCA_031363565.1 Armatimonadota bacterium
CCGCTATTCCCAGCGGGCCGAGCGGCGGGACAGCGGCATGGATGTATTTCCACACGAACCTGAACTGGTATGCGACGTTCGCGGTCAACGGGCAGGTCTCCGGTCTGAGCAAGGCCGGCAGCACGCTTCTGCTGTGTGACAGCGGGAATCCTGGTGCCATTCCGCCCGCTTCCAACATCCTTTACAAGCTGCCCGCTGCGCCGACGGTCGGGGTCGGGAAGCTGGCTGCGCTCACCGTGCGGAAGTCGCCGCTTGGGACCGCAGCGAGTGGGACATTCCTGAACGTCGGGACCGTCACGGCTGCGCCCAGTGCGGGCGGCGGCGCGATGGTGGTGAACGGCGCGTTGGGCATCGCCGCCTTCACCCAGCAGCTTACCTTGATCGCCGACAACAACCGTATCCTGGAAGTGGATGCCGATGGCAACGCCGTCTGGTCCGCCGATGCCACCACGCGCGCCGGGGTGAACGGCAGCCGCACGAAGGTGGACTTCGCGCACCCGTCGGCCCTCGCGCAGTTCGCCCCGAACGACTACCTCGTCGCCGATACCGGCAACAATCGGTGCGTCCGCTTCGACCGTGGGGGCGGCGTGCTCTGGGAGCTGACCCACTTCTACGATCCCAGCGCCCTCCTGGCTCCGGGGCAGCCCCGCACATTGAGCCAGCCGACCAGCGTCGAGGTGCGCCGGGAAGCTTTCTCCTACCCGGACCCTGTCAGCCAAAAACAGCTCACTGGTCAGCTCGTGCATTACCTAGTCGCCGACACTGGCAATGACCGCATCGTGGAGGTCACCGATACGCTTGATTCGGCCGGGAACGTCCTGTATTTCGACCTGAATGGGAATGTCGTCGCGTCGGGGGCGATCAATTCCGTTACCCACGACCATCTGCTGACCTGGGTGACGCACACCGGCGATAAGTATGGCCGCCGCTACCACTATGTAGGCGCGTCCTACCTGAGTGTCCCCAGCGCGACGGCAGGCGGACTAAACTCGCTCGAAGTGTTTGCCCTTGTCACCAACACGCGAATCGCCACACCGACTCAGGTGTCGCCGCAAGTATACGCGCTGGCTCCCGCCAGCGGTGATGCGCCCGGTGGGAGCATCGTGGCCTTCAACCGTCCGCTTGCACCCAATCCGTACAGCCTACTGGGTCCCAATGAAAACGACCTCGTCTATGTGGCGACTTCATTCACAGCAGCGGTAACAACCGGGAGTGGGGCATCGGCGACAATGGCGCTCCAGACCTTCCCGGTTCGCAACCCGCGTTTCCTGCACGTCTTCGCGCCGCCGCCGACACCTAGCATGCCTTTCCAGTACAGCTTTCTCTATGCGGACGGCAACGGCGCGTTTGACCTGGTCTACACGGGTGCGACGACCCCTCCGACCTCCTACGGTCTTGCGTTCACGCAGGCCGACTATCGAAACATGAGTCTTCCCTCGCCATCTGCGCCGAATGGAGTCTCGGCGGACCTGCCGGGGAACTTGCCGCTCCGCAACGGTGCTCCGGCAAGCGGCAGCATTCCGAAAGTCGCGCCGATCCCGTTCGTGCCGACCTGTGTGCAGCGGCTCAACAACGATGCCACGAACATACCGGGAATCAACCACATCGAGCGGTATCTGATTACGCAGTCCTACAGCCAGGGCGAACTGGCTCGTCTGCCCGGCTCGCCAGCCGCGACCCGGCTCGGCGGCGAGATCTTCGAGGTGGATGTCAGCACGACGGCGGCCGGCATCTCCACGATTGACCCGGTCGGCGGCTTCGCCGGGGCCGTGACCCTGAGCCGCCCCGTCGGGGCCGGCCCGCTGACCCAGCCGACATATGCCATACGGACGACGCAGTAGGAACCCACCCCGCCGCACGCGGCTTCCCCTCCCGAAGCGGGTGGGGGAGGAGCAAAACGAGTGGGTAGGACCGAGCCGGTGAGATGCCCTTCATCTTCAAACGGCGTCTCGCCAGCTGGCGCGAGCCGTGCGATCACCACCCCTCTGCCCCCACCCGTTTCGGGAGGGGAAGCCGCGTGCGGCGGGGTGGGTTCCACTTCCAGGTAACGACCCTCATGGACCGCAGATTTACAAAGCGCAGAAACAGCGTGAACACGAATAGCGTAATAAACACCGTGAAAAATAACAGACTGAACTCAACATCCTTTCGGCGGATCCCGCGCGCGGCGGCGCTGCTGTGCGTCGTCCTTGCCGGGCTGGGCCTGGTCGGCGGGGCTTCGGCGCAGCAGCCGCAGGCCGGCTCGCCGGCCATCCCGACGACTTACCAGTCGCCGCTCTTCCACTCGGGCGGCTCCGACCCGGCCCTGCCGCTTGGAACGCCCTTCGGCCTGACGGACCCTGCCCAGCTCAACCCGTTGTACGGGCAGCTTCAGGGCACGCCGACGGAGCTTGTCCTCGGGACGGGAGTAAACGCCGGCTCCTTCCTGCCGGTCCAGATCCCCTCCTTTGTCTTGGGCGACTACAGTCCCGGTCAGCCGCCGGCCGGGGTCGGCACCTACTATCCCAACCACCTTGCGGATGGCAGCATCTTCTCCTGGCAGGCCCCCTTCAACTACGTCCCGCTCTCGTTCGGGCTGGTCGTCGTGGACGACTCCAACCCCGCGCCGGTAGCGGGGGGCAGCGGTTTCGCGCTCACCGGCGGGTGGGACCCTGTTCAGACGACTGGACCAGCGGCGGGAACGGCGACCGGCGGCGAGTACCAGCGCCTACCGCCGAGCACCAACGGCACCGCGACCTGGACGCTGGTGGCGACGACGCCGGGCAGCTTTTCCCTCTACTACCACATCCCCGACCAGATCGAGGACTCGGCCGGTAACATCGAGGCGCGCAGCACGCAGGTGACGTACCAGATCACGACGACCGGCGCGAACGCTGTTACGACCAGGGCGACCGTCACCCAGACCGCGGCCAACTCTTTGCAGTTCCTGGCCGGTCCGTTCCTGCTGGCCGTGGGAGACAGCGTCACCGTTACGCTCCAGCGCGATGCGACGCATAACCGGAACACGAACATCGTCGTTCCGCCCCAGACCACTGGGAGCTATCTGATCGCCGACTCGATGACCCTGCAAACATCCATCGGTGATGTTCGCAGCGCGCCCACGGCGATCAATGTGACTGCGTACCCCACCGATTTCGCGAAGGTGAAGTATGCGGGGATCTATGTCACCCCCGGCACGAAAGGCGCCCCCGCTTCGGCTGGGACGAACCTGACCGCGAATGCCCTGCCGGATTACGGCCCGAATTCAAATGCGCCTACCGGCCCGGCCACAGCCGGAGCAAAGCCCTATTACCATTTTGGCGATCCTAATGCGAAGCAGCCCGATGGGACCCTGGTGGACGGCCTGC
>JANLUQ010000372.1:0-5209 GCA_031363565.1 Armatimonadota bacterium
ACCCCCGCAGAGGAAAAGCGTATCGCGTTTTTTGTCAAAACGAACTTATCAACTGCTGTTACACACTGACTTTGGCCGGACCGTGGGTGCCCCGACCCTGTGGGCGGGAGAGGCGCATGGGACGGTCTTGATCCTCCGCCCGCAGGGCGGTCGGCGTCCGCGCTCCCTAGACCTGCCGTTCACGGCGGGGCATTCACGGCGGGGCACGCACGGCGGGGCACGCACGGCGGGTCGCTCACGGCGGGGCATTCACGGCGGGGCACGCACGGCGGGTCGCTCACGGCGGGGCACGCATGGCGGGGCATTCACGGCGGGGCACGCATGGCCCGGCCAGAGCCGATGCGTAACAGCAATTATCAACTTACTTGCAGTTCACTCGAAGTGAAAGACCGCGCCCCCTTTTTAGAGGATCCTTAATGACCGACGCATTAGACTTAGTCCGTGAACTCATCGCCCTCCCCGGTCCGCCGGGGCAGGAGGAACTGATACGTAATGCCGTCGCCGCCCATGCCGACCGCCTGGGGTGTGCGCGCGCGACGGATGCGCGGGGGAACCTGCTGCTCTCCCTGCCCGGTGCGGGGCGCATTCCGGCCCACCCCGACATCGTGGTAATGGCGCATCTGGACGAGATCGCCCTGCTCGTCGTCGGGGCTGAGGCGGATGGGCGGCTGGCCGTCACCAACCAGGGCGGCGCATACCCATGGAAGTGGGGCGAGGGTCCTGTGCAGATTTTGGCTTCGGGCGGGCCGCTGACCGGCATTCTATCGTTCGGGAGCATCCACACCAATGACGGTGGCAGCGTCGCCGCCCAGGCACGGGAGCGGGCGCTGACCTGGGGGGACACGCGGGTCTGGACGGGTCTGAGCGTGGAAGAACTGGCCGCGCGGAATGTCCGGGCGGGAACGCGCATCGTCCTGCACCCGTCGCGGCGAACCCTCACCACTCTGGGCGAGTTCGTCTCCGCCCCCTTCCTGGACGACAGGGCGGACCTCGCGGCCCTGCTGCTGGCTTTGGAGAGGGATGAGATCAGGAGCATGGACCCCGAGCGCGTCCTGTTCGCGGCGACTGTGGCCGAGGAAGTGGGCGGGCATGGAGCGCTCTGGCTGCTGAATCAGCGCCCCATATCCGTCGGGATCGCCCTCGAGATCGGGCCGCGCGTACCGGAAAGTCCGTTTGCCATAGACGACCAGCCGACGGTTTGGGTCAGCGACGGCTACAGCGCCATGCAGGCCCGCGACATTGATCTGGTGGCGCGTGCCGCCGACAGCATCGGCCAGCAGCCCCATTTCCAGGCCCTGTCGCGGGGCGGCAGCGATGCCTCCTGCGCGGCCTCGCACGGTCTGGTCGCGCGGCCCATCACGCTGGCCTTCGCGGCGGAGAACTCGCACGGCCACGAGATCATGCACCGGAACGCCGTCCCGAACCTGGCCGCGCTGCTCTCGGCGACTCTGACGGAGGTTTTAGGGGAGGGGACCGGTGACTGAAATCGCTGAGGGAAACGCTGAGGGGAACATTTTCGAGCTGCGGCTGAACCCACAATATTATGACTTTGACCCGTCCGGCATCGCGCATAATGTCGTCTATATCCGCTGGCTGGAGGATGGACGGCTGGCCTTCCAGAGCGCCAGTGTCTGGCCGCCGGACCGGCTCTATGCCGCCGATATCGCCGCCGCGCTGACCCGCACTGAGATCGTCTACAAACGGCCCATCCGCCTGTCCGACCCGGTCATGATCCGGGTCTGGGTGACGCACGTCGGCCGGTCCGCCCTGTCGCTAGCTCTGCGCTTCCTTCACCCGGAAACGGGCCTGGAATACGCCCGCGCCGAGCAGAGCGGCTGCTTCGTCCGTCGTTCTACAGGCCGCCCCATCGCCATGCCCGCCGAGTTCTGGGAGTTCTGCCGGTCATACTCGGCCCAATTCGGACTGCCTGATGGGAGCGGAAAATGAACTTTTTGGCTGCCGCCAATGTTATAGAGAAGTAAGAGGTGATAAAACTATGAACCTGACACGCCGCGACTTCCTGCGCAATTCCGTCCTCGGGACCGTCGCCGTCGGCGGGGCGCTGCTCCTCAGCCGCTCCGGCTTGATGGGGTCTGCCGATGCCAAGCCCGCCATCCCCCACCACTATGCCGTCGTCAAGACGGATGCCGAGTGGAAGAGGATCCTGACCCCTGTCCAGTTCCATGTCCTGCGCGAGCACGGCACTGAGCCAGCCTTCTCGGGCCAGTATGAGGCGAAGGAAAAGGGTACTTACGAGTGCGCCGCCTGCCACAACCCGCTGTTTAGCACGGACACCCAGTTCGACTCGGGCACGGGCTGGCCGAGCTACTGGAAGCCGCTGACCAAGGCCAGCATTTTCACCCAGACTGATGACAGCCTAGGGATGAGCCGCGATGAGGTCGTCTGCGCCCGCTGCGGCTCTCATCTGGGCCACGTTTTCGACGACGGCCCCAAGCCGACAGGCCTGCGCTACTGCATGAACTCAGTGGCGATGAAGTTCGTCAAGAAGTCATGATGCTAATGGCATTTCTTTCCTGATACGGCGGGGGCTGAACAGCCCCCGCCGTTTTTGCGTCCTGCCCCTTGCGTCTTATCATACAAACTATAAATAGTTAAGTATGATAAGAAATAATTAAATGCAGCTATTGATTGATTTTTTTGTTTAGATTTCTTTAAGGCTGTGGTAACACGCATACAGCAACGCGGACCACCCGACTGCCTGCCTGCTCTCCTTCGAGCAGTCGGGGTGGACCGCCAAAGGAAACAAGATGACTAGGAACTTATCCTCCTCCCATACATCCTTTCATCCCCGGTTGACGAAAGCCGAATGCGAGTTCTGGTTTGAGGCGGGCGCCGACTGGCAGGAGCAGACAGAGCGACAGATGGAAACCCAATTTGCGCTGGCTTTCCCCGATGTCAGCGCTGTCTCCGAGCCGTTCCTGTGGTTCGAGCCGAACTACCTCGCGGTCCTGAGTGGGCCGACGGGTGACGGAGCGGCCCACGCGGACATCGAAGCACATTCCGCATGCATCACGCGCGCCTTGGCCGCGTATCAGGACGCGGCCCACCCGAACTGCGTTCGGACGCTGTTTCTGAGCTACCAGTTCGAGTTTGATGCCGGCATTCTGCCCTGCGGCCCGAGTAAAATGGTCTGGGAAGCGCCCTGCGAGATAATGACCCTGGAGCAGGAGGCCCCGTGCGGTGGCCTCCAGACCCGGCTGGAATTCCGCTGCCTCATCACCAATCCCGCAGCAGACTGTCTGAACCGGCCTTCGCGCTGGCTTGAGCGTATCCATCACCGGATGGAGGGAGCGTTCCACCAAACACAAATGGCAGCACGCTAGGGACAAGGGCCACCGTCTGACGCGGAGCCGATCGCGCCGCTCGGCACTGAGGCCGAGATGAATCCCAGGCCAAACTGGGGATCGGCTGTGCCGTCACTCTGGCATATACCCGCGAGGACGCGGACGTGCTGATCTCCTGCCTCGATGAAGGCAAGGACGCCCAGGAGGCCGCCCGCTTCGCCACCGAGTCGGGCCGCCAGGCTGTCCTCGTACCAGGTGACATCTCCAAAGAGACGCACTGCAAACAGCTCGTCCGGCGGACGCATGAGGGCATCCAGGCGGCGCCTGCCGAGGAGTCGGATTACACTTTCAAGACCGATATCTACGCCATGTCCTACCCGTGCAAAGCGGCCCAGCCCACCTCGGTCCTACGGGCCTCCTCGAAGGCCAGCGACATCACGGGCATGATCCACAGTGTCACGGGCAGCGACCCGATGGTGTAGGGGCGCGATTTATCGCGCCTTCCTTGCTGTCGGGGGGAGGAGGGCTAGGCCTAATACCTCTTCATGGAATGTTTACCGGTGGTGGTTGGACCTCGATTGAAAGGGGAGCGGCGTCTCTACACTGCCATCGCCTGGATCATAGATCCATTGGCTGCTTCCGTCGGCGTGGTGGCTAAACCGCAGGATGGGATCATGGCCTGGTCCTGGCAAAATCGATCGGCTGTATTGCTGGGCATTCTCCCGAATTATCCACCCCGCGTAATACCATCCTGAGAGGTGATGCTTGTCATACGAGGGAGATAAATCGGGGGGTCGAGCTGGGTAGCAGCCATGAACTCTGTGATAATCTTCGATCGCTTCCATTGCAGGCTGACTGGTTTGAGCAAGAACTCGAAGACGCTCAATACCATTGGCGCTGTGGGGATCAATAGGCAGAAAGTGATAAGCGGTCACTCCAAAGAATACCGCAAACGCGCCCAGCACAACAACAGCAAAGTAGGCTGCGGTTTTCACCATTGTTTTAGGGAATGCCCTTTGCAACCTTGAGCTTTTGCCACTCGGCCTCTTTGACTAGCTTTAGCCCAATGAAGTCAGGATCGCCGCCGAACGCACTGGGCAGGGCGTTCTCCAGCAGGAAGGCGATCCAGCGCGAGTTGTCCGCTTTGGATGGCTCCGACTCATACAGCAGAACCGTGAGTTTATTCACCGCACTCAACTTCTTCTGGGACAGATTCGGGTTCGGCAGAAAAACGTGAGTGTTGTCGTCATAGGAGCGGAAGGCGGCATCAGATTTAGCATACGGCCACACCGCACCCTTCAATGTCGTCCAGTCCTTCATCGGCGGGAGTGTGCCGCCGTGGTCCTGGGCATATTGCAAAATGTCCGTTGTCAGCGCATGGATGCCCTCACCGGCCTGATTGTGCCTCACACGCGCACGATACGATAGGACTCTGTCAAGGAGAACAGCAGCACTCCGGCAGCGCTAAGGGTGACGACCCACCTGATGGTACGTCGTCTCCCGGCAGCACGGTTTCTTGTGTATGCCACCGTCACGATTTCCCTTCTTCACTCTGCCGGCACGCGTAGGAACTCCGGCGGCACCACGTCGGTCAGCCAGACGCCGTTGTCGGAGCGGTAGAAGAGGTAGCCGGCTTGGGCCATCGCCGCCGCGTCTACTTGGAAGAGGACAGGGCAACCGTGACGCGCGCCGACGACCCGCGCGGTCTCGGTGTCGGCGGAGAGGTGGACATGGTGGCGGCGCATCTTGTCCAGCCCGGTGCGCCTGTCGTATCTCGTTCATTCGTCAATTCATTCTTCCCCGCCCTTACGGCTGAAAGAGCCGATGCCACTCGGTGGCGATGGCCGTCGCACCAGCCAAATTCGGCTCGATCTGCATGACGATCCAGGGCTTGCGGGAGGCGG
>JANLUQ010000199.1:0-8834 GCA_031363565.1 Armatimonadota bacterium
CTAGAAGTGCCGGTGGCTCTCTGTATGTCCCCCACAAAAAGCAGTCACGAAAAAGCCGCGAGATTCGGCTGTGCCGAATCTCGCGGCAGGCTCCTCGTCTATGTGGCTCGACCGGGCGTTACGCCTTCGGTACGGCAACGGGTACCGCCGCCGGGGCTGCGCCGGGGGCGACCGGCGCGGGGAACGTGAACGGTGTCCCCTGCATGGCCTTCCACTGCGTCTTCTGCGTGTCGGTCAGCAGGGCGAGGATCTTGTCGCCCTCACTCTTTTGCATGTCCCACATCTTGGCCGCTAGGGCCTGGCGGTCCGTATCGCTCATGTTCTGGTAGTCCACGCCCTGCATGGCCGCCCTTCGGTCCGCGTTCGCCTGCGTCTGGAGGTCGGCCACCTGTTTCTGCTGGGCGTCGGTCAGCTTCAATTCGTCCGCTACGGTCTTGCGCGTGATGGCGACCGGCCCCTACTGCTGCAATTCGAGCTGGCGGAAGCGCAGGCCCATGATCTCGACGACGGCCTTGTCCTGGAGTTCCTGCGCCTTCGCCATGCGTTGCTGCCTCTCCTCGGGCGTCATCTGGCCGAAACCGCCCGGATAAAGCGCCTGCATAGCGTCGCGCACTTCCTGCTGCTTGACGTCAATCATGCTGATCTGCTCCGGCGTCAGCTTCAGCTCCCTCTGCACTTCCGGGAGGTGCAGCATTTGCAGGCCCCCACCGTTGCTCTGTCCCCTGCCGCCGCGCCCGCCGCCGAACTGCGCCATCGCCGTGCCGGACGAGAGCGCGAAGAGCGCCGCCGCCAGCATGATCCCCCGTTGAGGTTTCATTTCGTTGCCTTCCTGCCCGCCTTGGGCAAAGCACCGTCCTGTCTCTTTTGCTGGGGATGTGTGTTTCGCAACCGCTGCGACTTTTCCTCCTTTGAGTCTCGATCTGCGACACCGCCTGTGGCGTGGGGTGTGTGAAGCAGGAACAATCCATGTCCTTGTGGAAACAGCAGGCATCAGCGCGGCACCTTGCCGGAAACCGCCCCATGCCAGGAGTAGATATGACCGTTCAGCCCGGGCCCTACCGCATTCCCACGCCGCGTTTTTCCCAGACGATCTCCCGCAACTTTGCCCTGCTGACCCTCCTCGGGTTTCTGCTGACGGGCGTCCTTGGACCCGCCGCCGGGCAGTGGTCGGAGAAGCAAAACACTCTGCCTGCCCCGGTGCTGCCCGCCGGTGCCCTGCTGACCACTCCCGTCGGCGGCCTTGAGCGGAACGCGGTGACCGCCATTAGAAGGATCAACTAGAAGGATCAATCCTCATGCACGAACCACTCCGAATCGGACTGATCGGCGCAGGCCAGATCGGCACCATCCATCTCAACAACTACAGCCAGATACCGGAGGCTCAGGTCGTCGCCGTGGCTGACCTTTCTCCCGATAAGGTCGAGGCCGCCCGGCAGAGCTTCGATATCGCCGACGGCTACTCCGACTTCCAAGACCTGCTGGCGCGCGAGGACATTGATGCCGTTGATGTCTGTGTCCATAACAACAAGCACGCGCCGCTCGTCATTGCCGCCTTGAAGGCGGGGAAGCACGTCTACTGCGAAAAGCCCATGGCCGGGACCTACCATGACGCGGCGGACATGTTCGAGGCGGCACGCGAACACAGCCGCATGCTTCATATCCAGATGGGCACGCTGTACGGCGCTGAGGCGCGCGCCGCCCGGCGCTTGATCGAGGACGGCCACCTCGGGAAGATCTATTATGCCCGCTCGTTCGGCTATCGGCGGCGGGGCCGACCGTTCGTGGATGGCTATGGGTCGGCGGCATTCGTGGATAAGGGCATCTCCGCCGGCGGCGCGCTCTACGACATGGGCATCTATCACATCGCCCAGATACTGCACCTGCTCGGCAACCCCGCCGTCAAGACCGTGACGGGAGCATCGCATCAGGAGCTGGAGATGGACGAGGCGCGGCGCTCCTTCAGCGGTTACAGCGTCGAGGAGATGGGCCTGGGCTGGGTGCGGATGGAAGGGGGCATTTCGTTCGACATCGAGGAGACGTGGGCCGTCCATCACGACGGCCAGGAATCGAGCAAGGTCCTGGGCAGCCGAGGCGGGCTGCGCCTGAACCCGCTCACCTACTTCGCCAGCCTGAGCGACATGCCGCTGTCTGCGACATTCGATGTCAAGGGCGCGGATGCGCGCTGGCACGCATGCGACCCCGAAGCGGTCTGGTACGACTCCTCGCAGAAGCACTGGGCCGGCGCGCTGCTTGGCCGCGTGCCGCTCCTGCCGACGGCCGAGTACGGCCTGAACGCGGCCCTGATCAGCGAAGGCATCTATCTTTCGAGTGTGGCTGGGCGTGAACTGACCGCAGACGAGATTCGCGAACAGTCTCGGAGCACGGCCATTGATCCCTACACCCCCGAGAAAGTCTGGAAGTGATAACGGAAAGGTCTCAAAATGACAGTAAGCACAAACACTCCCGCGAGTATTCCCATCGGTTTGCAGCTCTTTTCGGTCCGTGCCGAGGTTGGCCGCGACCTCCCGGCGACGCTCAAAGCGACTGCCGACAGCGGCTATCAGGGGGCGGAACCCTGGGGCTACGACGGCCAATCGCTCGAATGGCAGGGCTACTCAGCCCGAGACCTGCGGCGTCTCTACGATGACAATGGCCTGACGTGCTGCGGCATCCATCTGAATATCTCCGCGCTGCAAGGGGAAAACCTGGCCCGTACCATCGCGTTCAACCGGACACTCGGGAACCGCTTCCTCATCGTCGCCATGGATCAGCAGCGCATGTCATCACGCGCCGGGGCGCTGGAACTGGCGGGGATTCTGAACGACGCGGCGGAGAAGCTGGCGTCCGAGGACATGTTCACGGGCTACCACGCCCATGGCTTCGACTTCGCCCTGGTAGACGGCGAGATCGCCTGGGACATCCTGTTCGCGAACACGCGCCCCGAGGTGATCATGCAGATGGACATCGGCAACTGCGCGAACGGCGGCGGTGATCCGGTGGGGACGCTGCGGAAGTTCCCCCGCCGCGCCCGCTCGGTCCATCTCAAGGACTTCGGCGGCCCATCGCCCGACTCGGTGATCGGCGAGGGCAAGGCCGATTGGCCCGAGATATTCCGCCTCTGTGAGACGACGCAGAACACGGAGTGGTATGTGGTCGAGGAAGGTAGTGCCGACGGAAGCGGCTTCGACATCCCCCGCCGCAGCCGGGAAGCCCTGCGGCAGATGGGCAAGTGATATGCCTCGTTCCGCCGGCTTGGATACGGTTAGCAAAGGGACGACAGAGCGTTCCGCGACAGAGCGTTCCGGCTCTCCCGCCCACCGGGCGGTCGGCGTCTTCGCCCCTCAGACCTGCCTTCAGGGCGGGGCTTGCTTGCGTAACATCAGTGTAGAGAACGAGCCGAGTTCAGGGAGAAAAGAGGAACCCGTTTGAAACGATTCATCCGCAGCATCTTGGATGCTGCCATTATTCTGTGCGCCTTCACCCTGGCGGGGAGCGTCCGCGCCGCAGACCTCGTCAAAACCGCCGACGTCAAAACTGCAAATGGCATCCTGGAAGGGGCTGTGGATTCCGGGGCGGAGGTTCGGGCCTTCAAAGGCATCCCCTACGCCCAGCCGCCCATCGGGGACCTGCGGTGGAAAGCGCCCCAGCCGGTCAAAGACTGGCCGGACGTGCGCCAGGCCGACGCCTTCGGCCCGCGCGCCATGCAGCTTCCCCTCTTCAGCGACATGGTCTTCCGCTCTCGCGGCATGAGCGAGGACTGCCTCTACCTCAACATCTGGACGCCCGCCACCGCCGACCGGCAGCGCCGACCGGTGCTGGTCTACTTCTTTGGCGGCGGCTTCGTGGCCGGTGACGGGTCCGAGCCGCGCTATGATGGGGCAGCCATGGCACGGCGGGGCATCGTGGCCGTCACCGTCACCTTCCGACTGGGCGTGTTCGGCTTCCTTGCCCATCCCGAGCTGACGCGCGAGTCCACCCGCCACGCCTCCGGCAACTACGGCCTGATGGACCAGAGCGCCGCCCTGCGCTGGGTGCAGAAGAACATCGCGGCCTTCGGCGGCGACCCCAAGCGCATCACCATCGCCGGCGAGTCGGCGGGGTCGTACTCGGTCAGCGCCCAGATGGCCTCGCCCTGGTCCAAGGGCCTCATCGCCGGGGCAATCGGGGAAAGCGGCTCGCTGATGGGCACGCACCCCACGACCCCTTTAGCCGACGCCGAGCGTCGCGGGACCGAGTTCGCCGCCAGCCTGCGGGCGACCTCGCTTGCGACCCTACGCGCCCTGCCCGCCGCCCAGATCCTCGAAGCGACCGCCCCACAGACCGCCCCGCGCTTTGGGGTTGTCGTGGACGGCGACTTCCTGCCCCGCCCTCCCGTCGAGATCTACGCCGCCGGGGACCAGGCGCATGTCCCCCTGCTGGTCGGCTGGAACTCGCAGGAATCGGACGCCGGGGGCGTTCTGGGGAAGGACGCCGCCACGCCGGAGAACTTCGCCAAGGCGCTGCGGATGGTCTTTGGAGACCATGCGGACGACGCCGCGAAGCTCTTCCCGGCCTCCACCGACGAGGAGGCCAGGCAGTCCGCGACGGCCCTCGCCTCCGACCGGTTCATCGCCTTCAGCACCTGGAAGTGGTACGATCTTCAGAGCCGAACCGGGACCAAGCCGGTCTTCCGCTACCTCTTCTCCCGCCCGCGTCCGGGCGGATCGGGCGCGGTGCATTCCGGCGAGATCGAGTACGCCCTGGGCAACCTCGCCACCAACACGACCTACGCCTGGACGCCGGACGATTACAAGGTGTCCGAGACCATGCAGAGCTACTTCGCGAACTTCGTGAAGACCGGCGACCCGAACGGCCCGGCCCTGCCCTCCTGGCCCGCCGCCAACCGGAGCAGCGTGGAGCCAGTCATGCACCTGGACGCGAACACCCATGTGGGCTTCGACGCGCACCGGGCGCGCTACCGTTTCCTGGACCAGTTCTATTTCTACGCCCGACCGGCTCAATAATCACCTTTGCCATGTCACGGCAGAGCCATGAGGGCCTTTGTTGAGGACTGTCGAGCGAGGAGGTATCGGGGTGGAGATGTAGGGGCCTGTGAGTAACGACAGTGGACAAGAGGGGACGCCGGAAGGCTGGACTGGATGACGCCGGGGCGCAACGGGGCGGTCACTCACGCCGAAGGTTGGCGGGCGGCACCTCAAAGCACTACGCTAGGTCGCTCAGATACTAGCGCCGCTCCGGCGACAGCAGCAGCGTCGCCAGGATGTTCTGCCGGGTTCGCAGGAGCGGCGCATCCAGCATATCATTGCTACGCATACTGCGTGTGTTATAACGCGTTATGCATAAGATATCAAGTCGGGATAGCAAAAAAGGCGGAGGTCAGATCCTGCCTGAGACGCAAATTAGACGACCCGCATGGTGTGTCAAGTTCGGAGCTTGATTTGCCTGTGGGTTGTGCAGAATGCAGGGACATGAAGGCCACAACAAAAAAGACTTCGTCCTCTTAAGGAGGCGCGGCGACTTTGATGTTCATGCTTTTTTCCACATCAAACGTTAACAGGGTTTGACTCATGGCCTTTCGTGCGGGTATAATCTAGACGTTCAATGCCGCGGCGCGGTTGCCTCGGTAATCTTGATCACCTGATCTAACCCTACCTGTCCTTTCCTTCCCCGGCGCTGATGCCTTTCCTTCTCCGGCGCTGACGCCTCTCCTTCTTTGCCGCCTCGGCGCACCGCCGCGTCTTGCCACACATATCCTCACGTCGCCTCACGCGGATCCGCTACGGAGCGGACCCAGCACTGATAGGAGAAATGGCTATGACGATGCTGGCTTTGGCGGACGCCCCGAGGGCGTCTGCCCCAACCCCTTTGCACCTTTTGGAGCCGTTAAGCGGCGAAGAGATCGCCGCCGCGATCGGCATCCTGCGCGCGTCCCGCCGCCTCGGCGATAAGGCACGTTTCGTCTCGGTGACCCTGCACGAGCCGCCGAAAGAGGCGGTCCTCGCGTGGACGCCGGGCGGTGACACCCCGCGCGAGGCGTTCTTGCAGATTTTGGACAACGCCGACGGATGCGCCTATGAGGCCGTCGTCTCGCTTTCCGGCAACGCCGTGACCCGGTGGGAGCACATCCCCGGTGTTCAGCCCTCACTCATGCTCGACGAGTTCTTCGAGTGCGAGGCGGCGGTGAAGGCAGATCCGCAGTTCCAGGCCGTGCTGGCGAAGCGGGGCATCTCGGACATGAGCCTGGTGATGGTGGATCCATGGTCGGCGGGCTGGTACGGCGCGGAGAGCGCGGCTTATGAGACGCGACGCGTCCTGCGTGCCATGGCCTGGGTGCGCTCCGCGCCGGGCGACAACGGGTACGCACATCCGGTTGAGGGCGTGGCGGTCATCTTCGACCTGAACTCCCAGGAGGTTGTCGAGGTCATTGACACGGGCGTCGTGCCGCTCCCGCCGCAGCCGGGCAACTACGCCCGCGAATACGTCTCGGAGTTCAGCCCCACGGGCGCCTTCCGCCCAGACCTCCGGCCCTTCGAGGTAGTCCAGCCAGACGGCCCGAGTTTCCGCGTGGACGGCCACCATGTCGCCTGGCAGAAGTGGTCGTTCCGCATCGGCTTCACGCCGCGCGAGGGTCTGGTGCTCTATACCGTCGGTTACGAAGACGGCGGCCGGGTGCGGCCCATTCTGTACCGCGCCGCTCTGTGCGACATGGTCGTCCCCTACGGTGATCCTGCCTACAACCACTACCATAAGAACGCCTTCGACTGCGGCGAGTACGGCATCGGCATGCTGGCGAACGCTTTGGAACTCGGCTGCGACTGCCTGGGGGAGATCCGCTACTTCGATGCCCACATGGCAAGCAGTTGGGGCGAGGTCGTCCGGATGCCCAATGTCGTGTGCATGCACGAGGAAGACTATGGCATCCTGTGGAAGCATGTGGACTGGCGTACCAACCACACCGAGGTCCGCCGGTCGCGCCGCCTGGTCGTCTCGTTCATCGCCACGGTCGGCAACTACGAATACGGCTTTTTCTGGTACTTCTACCAGGACGGCACGATCCAGTATGAGGTCAAGCTGACCGGCATCATGCACACGGCCGCCCTGCCCCCCGGCGAGACCCGCAAGTACGGCACCATAGTCGCGCCAGGCTTGTACGCCCCCAACCACGAACACTCCTTCAACGTCCGCATGGACATGATGGTGGACGGCCCCCGGAACTCCGTCTACGAGGTCCACTGCGAGACGGAACCCGAAGGTCCGGACAACCCGGCCGGCAATGGCTATTACGCCGAGTCCACCCTGCTGAAGACGGAGCTTGAAGCCCAGCAGCTCGTTGATCCCCTGCGTGGGCGCTACTGGAAGGTCGTCAACCCCCATGTGACCAACGGCCTGGGGCAGCCCGTCGCCTACAAGCTCATGCCCGGTGAGAACACGGCGGCGTTCCAGCACCCGAGCGCCTACGTCAGCCGCCGCGCGGGCTACATGAGCAAACACCTGTGGGTGACGCCCTACGCCCCTGAGGAGATGTATGCGACCGGCAAGTACCCGAACCAGAGTCGGGAGGATACGGGCCTGCCGGTCTATACCAAGGATGACCGCTCCATCGAGGACACGGACGTCGTCGTCTGGTACACCTTGACCCATAACCATATCCCACGCCCGGAAGACTGGCCGGTCATGCCGGTCGGGTACGTGGGCTTCATGCTCAAGCCCACCGGCTTCTTCGACCGCAACCCCGCCCTCGACGTCCCGCCGACTCAGGCCAAGGGCTGCCACAGCGCCCCGAATGGCTCCGCCGGAAGCAGTTGTGGCTGCGGCGCAGAGGGTGCAAAGAGTGCGGGCCTGAGCGGGCATAACGGCAACGGCCACAATGGCGCGCATTAAGGATAACGTATGGACATCCACGCGCTGGCCGCCTACGCGCCGGGGGAAAGCCTGCGCCCGTTCGAGTACGAAACCGGGCCGATCGGCGGACACGGCTGCCTCATCCGGGTGCTGGCCTGCGGGCTGTGTCACTCGGACATCCACGTCGTGGACAATGATTGGGGCGGGCCGACCTACCCGATGGTGCCGGGCCACGAAGTGGTCGGCATAGTGGTGGAGGCCGGCCCGCTCGTCACGCACCTCAAGATCGGAGACCGGGTCGGCGTCGGTTGGCAGAGCGGGGCCTGCCTGCACTGCCTGGACTGCCAGCGCGGGAACGCCCAGATGTGCGAGGTGGACCAAAGGGCAACGATCATTCAACAGTACGGCGGGTTCGGCGACCATCTGGCCGTGGACTCGCGCTTTGCCTTTCCGATCCCGAAGGGCATCCCGACCGACGCGGCGGGGCCGCTGCTCTGCGCCGGCATCACGGTTTACTCGGGGCTGCGCCACGCGGGCATGAAGGGCGGCCAGGAGATCGGCGTCATCGGGATCGGCGGCCTGGGCCATCTCGCGGTGCAGTTCGCGGCCAAACTCGGCAACCGGGTGACGGTCTTCACCTCCTCGCCCGATAAGGCGGAGTTCGCCGCGCATCTGGGCGCGTCGGAGGCCGTCGTCACCGGGCCAGGGGGCAGCCTTACGCGAAAGCCGTCCCGCCCTTTGGACATCATCATGGACACGGTCGCCGCTGATAAAGACTACAATGCCTATCTGAACTGCCTGGCCTCCGACGGCGTGTTCAATCTGGTGGGCGTCCCGAACAAGCCGATCTCACTGTCCGTGTTCGCGTTTCAGGAGAAGCGCCGCCGGATCATGGGGTCGCCCATCGGCAGTCCCGCCGAGATCATCGAGATGCTGGCGCTGTCCGAGCGCCACTCCATCGCGCCTCTGGTGGAGACGTTCCCATTCGAGCG
>JANLUQ010000200.1:0-10588 GCA_031363565.1 Armatimonadota bacterium
GATCCGCTGGGAGAAGAAGGCCGCCAACTACCTGGCGGGGCTGAAACTCGCCTGCGCCCTGATCTGGTTCCGCAAATGCCACGCGCTCGCTTGACCGGCTGACTTTTGACATAGATTCTAAGCGGCAGCATCCGCAAGGACAGGCTGCGGTCGGGGCAGCACGGCTTGGGTGATGAGCAGGGAAGCGAGGGCAGCCACGACGCCGCACCAGAAGGGGGCGTGATAGCCGAAGCGGTGCCAGAGCAGGCCGCCGGCGAGGGGGATGACGACGGCGGCGACATGGTTCATGGTCTGCCCCATCGCGAGCGACGGCGTCATCTCGCCGGGACGGACGATGCGGTTCAGATAGGTCGTGATGCCGACGCCGAACGAAAACAGAATACTGTCCACGACCCACAAGACCTCCAGGACGACGACGCGCTGGACCAGGGCATAGCCGGCGAAGGTCAGGGCGATGGCGACATAGTAGAATGACATGGAGCGGCGCTCGCCAATGCGGTCAATAAGCCGCCCGACGGGGGCGGCGACGAGGAAGGAGGCGACTGCATTGATCAGCATCAGAGTATCTATCTGGGCCAGATGGACATTCCACTGCTGGACCAGGGCGAACAGGGCGAAGGTCGAGAAGATCTGGCGCCGGAATCCCTCCAGGAAAGTCAGCCCGTAGAACAGCCCATACTCGCGCCGAAAGAGCAGCCGGGGCCGATTGTGGGTCGTCGAGGCGCCCGAGAGTGGCAGCAGGCACACCCCGCCCGCAAAGATGAAGGCGGCGGCCGTCACGAAAAATACTGGATACGTGACATGCCCGACCAGCAGGCGCACGCCGATGAAGGCGAGTATCGTCCCTGCCGAGCCAACCGCGCCCATGCGGCCCAGATGCCGCCCGCTCTCCTGGCCCGAAGCCAGCGCGAGGGGGATAAAGGACGACGATGTAAACCATTGGTGCATGAAGACAGACCAGAAGACCGTCACCAGCACCAGTTCGCCGTAGGTGTGGACAAAGCCTGTGGCGGCGACGCCCGCCGCGCTGAAGCAGAGGCAGAGCGCGGCGATACGCGACTCGGCGAAGCGCGCGACCAGGGCGGCGATAACGACGGCAAGCAGGCCGGGGATCTCACGCGTGGTTTCGAGCGCGCCCATCTGCAAGGCCCTGACGCCCAACGTCTCGGTAATGAAGTTGATAAAGACCGCGCCGTACATGGCAAAACCAAAGCCAAATAGGAAAACAGCGGTTGAAAAGAGCCGCCAGTCGCGGCGGATGTGATCAGGGGAAAAGGTCGGCATTGCGTCACAGTATACCTATTTTTGATTATTTTCGGTGTATCCCGCGAGTTGGCATGGTCTATGCAAGAGAGTTTGACAGTAAGATACTCACGC
Source organism: Armatimonadota bacterium (assembly GCA_031363565.1). GTDB lineage: Bacteria > Armatimonadota > Armatimonadia > Armatimonadales > Capsulimonadaceae > JANXMY01. Next base: position 1,378 of record JANLUQ010000200.1, read on the forward strand.
GATAAGGATAAAGACGAGGCTATTGCCATCCATGACGTCACCGATCGTCAAGAAAGGTTGCCCCACATGGCTCTGATCCACACCTGCCGCGCTGCCGCCCGTACAGGCCGCGTGCGGTTTGTCCCCGGCGGGCTGGCCTGCGCCGCCGCCGCCCGACAACTGCTGTTCTCGCCGACGCCGCTCCGGATCTCATCCACACTGAAGTTCGCGCCGGGCTTCTCGCACAAGTCGGTCCGGCTCGCACCCAACCCGGCATGACGCGCATTGAAGAAACGCTCCCGCATTGGCCAAAAGCCTTTGTGGGGGCGCTTTTTTTGCGGGGGCGCTTTTGTTGTTGACATCCCTCCCTGCCGCGTGCTACTATCCGGCATGACTGATTTGATCTTGCGCGGCGGAACGCTGCATGATGGGCTGGGGGGCGAAGGTCGGCAGCAGGACATCGCCGTAACCGGGGACCGGATCACCGGGCTGGGTGATCTGTCTCAGGAGGCGGCGGGACGCACACTGGATGTGAGTGGTCTGGTTGTTGCGCCGGGCTTTATTGACATCCACACGCACTCCGACTTCTCCCTGCTCATTAATCGGCCCATGCGGAGTAGTTTGGCACAGGGCGTCACGACCGAACTGGTTGGCAACTGCGGCACCTCCATCGGGCTGGTAACGGCGGGTAAGAACTTCGCGCAGGAGCGGCGCTGGGCCGAGCGCGGTGGCACGATCCTGGACTGGTCCCGAATGAGCGAGTACCTGGGCCGAGTGGAAGACGGTGGGCTGGGGGGGAATGTCGCCACTTTGGCGGGGCATGGAACGATCCGCAAGGCCGTCCTGGGCTTCGAGAACCGCCCGCCGACTGCCGCCGAGCTGGCCCGGATGCAGGCGATGTTATCCCAGGCGATGGCGGATGGCGCGGTCGGGCTGTCTACGGGGCTGGAGTATTTGCCCGGTGGCTACGCCCAGCATGATGAGGTCGCCGCACTGGCCGCCGTCGCGCATCAGGCGGGCGGCTTTTATGCGACCCATATCCGCAACGAGGGCGACACGCTGGTCGAGAGCATTGCCGAAGCCCTGCGCGTGGCCGAGACGACAGGAATCCCCTTGCAGCTTTCGCACCACAAGTCCGAGGGCTGCCCCAACTGGGGCAAGCCGCAGGTGACGCTGCCGATGATGGCGCGGGCGCGGGCGTCGGGCCTGGACGTGCTGACCGACCAATATCCCTACACCGCGTTTATGACGGGTCTGAGCGTGATCCTGCTGCCGCAATGGGCCAAAGAAGGGGCGATGGAAGATATGCTGGCCCGGCTGCGCGATCCGAGCGATCGGGCGCGCATCCTTGCGGGCATCGCTGCGGAGCCATGGGATTGGAACACTGTCCAGATCGGGGTCGCCCGCACCCGGCGCGAGGTACAAGGGAAGACGCTGGCCGCACTGGGCGCGTCGGAGGGCAAGACGCCTGCTGAGTCCGCCTTGGACTTACTGCTGGACGAAGAGGGCTGGGTCTCCGCCGTCCACTTCGCCATGTCCGAGGAGGATGTTGAGTTCATCCTCTCAGACCCGCATACTATGATCGGCTCGGACGGCGTCGCCAACGATCCCGCAAGTGAAATGGCCGCTGACAAGACCCACCCGCGCACCTATGGGACATACCCGCGCGTGCTGGCCCGCTACGTCCGCGACCGCGAAGTCCTATCACTGGGCGAGGCCGTCCGCCGTATGACCAGCCTTCCCGCCAAGCGGCTTGGGCTGGCCGACCGTGGAACACTGCGTGTCGGCGCGATGGCCGACATCACCGTCTTCGACCCTAGGGACGTGCAGGACACGGCCACATTCGACGACCCGCACTGCTTCCCCGTCGGCATCCCGCATGTCGTCGTCAACGGACGGCTGGCGATAGAGAACGGGGTGCAGACGGATGTTCTGTCGGGTAGGGTGTTGAGGCGACAATGAACCACATGCGGGCGCCCCGTCACGATCTTCGGGCTGCTGTTGATCGCCGTCCTTGCCGCCTTGCTCTGGCAGCCTCAGCCCAACTCCTCACAAAAGCGTGAGGACCACTTGGACAATGCACTTCTAGAGGCCGCCACAAGAGAAGTTGCGGAGAGTTTGCCCAGCTGTGAGCACCGGCGAAGGTGTTTGCCGGAGGCCATTGAGCGTTACGTCGTCAGTGCTTCAAGGTCGCTTTGGTGATAGCCGCCCACCGCTCCCGGTGCGCTTCATCCCGATATTCCGGGAGGAAACCTAACTTCAGATAGGTCTTGATGGCGGCTTGCCGGTGGTCTTGTGTTTCCAGCACTGCATCCACGCAGCCCAGCGTCTCGAAGGTGTGAAGAATAGCAAGCGAGAGGAAGAAGCCGAGCCGTTGCCCCTGATAGTCCGGGTCTACAGCGACCCAGTGGAGGTAGCCGGAACCGGGGAAGCGGTCGGGCTGGAGCCGGGCCGAAGCGGTGGCGACGGGGCGGCCCCGGAAGTCAACGACGAGCGTCTGCTTGACGCCTTCCTGTTCGTTCAGCGTAGCCGCCACCCGCGCCTCGTCCCAAGAGGCGTCGGCAAAGGCGCGGTCGAGGACGGCGGCGAGGGCTGGAGTGTCCTCTGGATGCGCTTCTCGCAAGGAGTACCCATCAGGCAGCGCGGGTAGGGATGGCAGGCTAAGAAGGTTCAGCCGGCGCATAAGCAGGTTGGTCATGTCCGTACAAGGGGGCCACACCTTAAAAGGTACGGCTAGGCGGCGAGGACGCCGATAAGTACCGCTTCGCGGCACTCAGAACAGAGAGGTCTCAGCCCCGCGAAGCGGGGCTTTGCGGCGTCTCCGCCGGTTAGCCGTGTGCTTCGGCATATGGTCTTCTATTTGGCTTCCAGCAGCGCCAGCTTCAGCACCTCGTCGGCGTGAGTGACGCACTTGAATGTCATCTCGCTGCGGATGTTGCCGGGCAGGTCTTCCAGGTCCTTCTCGTTCTCAGCGGGCACGATGACCGTGCGGATGCCCGCCCGATGCGCGGCCAGGACTTTCTCTTTCAGACCACCGATAGGCAGGACGCGCCCACGCAGGGTGATCTCGCCGGTCATGGCGATGTCTTTGCGGACCGCCCGACCGGTGAGGGCGGACGCCAATGCCGTGGCGAGGGTGATGCCCGCCGATGGGCCGTCCTTGGGGACTCCCCCGGCGGGGACATGAATGTGGATCTCGATGCGCTCATTGAAATCCTCTTCCAGGCCCAACATCTCGGCGCGCGACCGGACATAGGACATGGCGGCCTGGGCAGACTCCTTCATCACGTCGCCTAATTGGCCGGTGAGGATCAGGCGGCCGTCCCTGCCTTTCATCTGCGAGACCTCGATGGAGATGACATCGCCGCCCACCTCGGTGTAGACCAAACCCGTCGCCGCGCCCACCTCGTCCAGCTCTTCCATGACGCCGTAGTGGTACTTGCGCTGACCCAGAAACTCGCGTAGCTCGGCGTCGCCGATGATCACCGTCTCGGTGTGGCCCTGCGCGACGCGGCGGGCGACCTTGCGGCAGAGGGAGGCGACCTCGCGCTCGAAGTTGCGGACGCCCGCCTCGCGCGTGTGCTCACGGATGATGCGGCGGGTCGTCTCCTCGGGAATAACAAGCTGTTCTTCGGTCAAGCCGTGCTCTTTGATCTGCTTGGGGATCAAGAACTTTTGGGCGATCTGGACCTTTTCCTCTTCAGTGTAGCCCGAGAACGAGATGACTTCCAGCCGGTCCCGCAGGGCGGGCGGGATGGGGTCGAGCAGATTCGCCGTCGTGATGAACATGACTTCCGATAGGTCGAACGGCACCTCCAGATAGTGGTCGGAGAACTCGTTATTCTGGGCCGGATCGAGCGCTTCCAGCAGGGCCGAGGACGGATCGCCCCGGAAGTCCGCGCCCATCTTGTCAATCTCGTCCAGTACGAAGACGGGATTGCGCGTGCCGGCCTGTTTCAATCCCTGCAAGATGCGGCCGGTCAGAGCGCCGATGTAGGTGCGTCGGTGGCCGCGTATCTCGGCCTCGTCGCGGACGCCGCCGAGCGAAACGCGGACAAACTTGCGGCCCAGGGCGCGGGCGATGCTTTTGCCCAGGCTGGTCTTGCCGACGCCGGGCGGGCCAACGAAGCAGATGATGGGGCCTTTGAGCGTGCCCGCGAGCTGGCGCACAGCCAGAAACTCCAGGATGCGCTCCTTGACTTTGGGCAGGCCGTAGTGGTCTTCGTCCAGGATTGCTTCGGCTGCGCTCACGTCCAGCGTCTCCTCGGACTTCACGGACCAGGGGAGCGCCAGCATCGTGTCGAGGTAGGAGCGAATCACCACGCCCTCAGGGACGCCGAAGGGCATCTTTTCCAGCCGGTCTATCTCCTTCAAAGCGCGCTCCAACGCCAGCTCGGGCATTTTGGCTTCCAGAGCCTTGGTGCGGTACTCATCCACCTCGCCCTGACGCTCGTCGCGCTCGCCAAGCTCCTGCTGGATCGCCTTCATCTGCTCACGCAGCAAAAACTCACGCTGGGTCTCGCCCATTTCCTTCTCGACCCGGCTGCGGATGTTCTTCTGGATCTGGAGGATCTCGAATTCTTTGGTCAGCAGCAGGCTGAGTTTTTGCAGGCGCTCCCCGGCGTCCAGAGTCTCCAGCAGTTCCTGCTTGGTCTCAACGCGCAGGGAGGGCAAGTGCCAGGCGACGTGGTCGGCGAGAGCACCCGGCTCCTCGATGCCGAGCAGGGTGACGACAACCTCGGGGGGGATATTCTTGCCGGTGTTCGCGATTTGCTCGAACTGCGTCGTCACAGAGCGCATCAGGGCTTCGGCTTCCAGGGCCTGAATAGGAATAGGAAGCAGCCGCTCGAGCCGCACCTGGAAATGCGGCTCCGTTTGCAGCCATTCGGCCACGCGGACGCGCTCCTTGCCTTCGAGCATAACCCGGACCGTACCATCCGGGACTTTCAGGATCTGGAGGATCTCGGCGACGATGCCGATCTCGTGCAGGTCCTCGGTTTCCGGGTCCTCGGTCGCCACCTGCCGCTGGGCGGTCAGAACAATGTGCTCACTGCCCGCCATAGCCTCGTCGAGGGCGCGCACGGATTTCTCGCGGCCCACGAACAGCGGGAAGACGATGCCGGGGAAGTGAACAATCTCGCGGATGGGCAGGAGCGGTAGAATGTCGGGGAAAGCGGTAGGCAGGGGCGTTTCCGGGGCAGAGCGCCGGCCGCCGGGCTTCTTCGCGCGTGGCGCGGTCGTCGTTATACGGGCCATAAGTGGGTGGGGGACCTTTGCGAACGGCCCCCTAGACCCCAATAATGGGGGAGCAAGAGAGGAGTAGTCCTCTTCGTCCTGCTCCTCCATTATGGGAGGCTGGGGGGCAAAAAATCTTTACGATGCGGCGCGCAGCTCGGGCTTCGCACCCGGCATCAGGTTGACACGCGCCCGGACCATGTCGCCGGTGATGACGATTTTTTGAACGTCACGCTGGGAAGGCGTCTCATACATGATGTCTTGCATGACCTGCTCGATGATGGTACGCAGGGCGCGCGCGCCGGTCGAGCGCTTGATGGCTTCCTCAGCAATAGCGTGCAGGGCGTCCTCGGTGAAGCGCAGCTCCACGCCGTCGAACTCGAAGAACTTGCCATACTGCTTGACGAGGGCGTTCTTCGGCTCGGTCAGGATGCTGACCAGCGCTTCGTGGTCCAGAGAGCGCAGGGTGGTGACGACGGGGAGGCGGCCGATAAATTCAGGAATCAGGCCGTAGCGCAGCAGGTCCTCGGGCATGACGTGGGCCAGCATGTCGCCTGCCCGACGGTCGCGCTTGCTGGGGATGCTGGCCCGGAATCCCAAAGACTTCTGGTTCAGTCGTCGCTCGATCGTCTCCTCCATGCCCTCGAATGCGCCTCCGCAGATGAAGAGGATATTGGTGGTGTCGATCTGGACATACTCTTGCTGGGGGTGCTTACGTCCACCCTGTGGGGGAACATTGGCGATGGTGCCCTCTAAGATCTTCAAGAGGGCCTGCTGGACACCCTCGCCGGACACATCGCGCGTGATGCTGGGGCTGTCCGACTTGCGCGTGATCTTGTCAATCTCGTCAATGTAGATGATACCGCGCTGGGCATTCTTGACGACGGTCTGGATATTCTCGCCGTTGTCGGCCGCTTGCAGCAGCTTCAGCAGGATGTTCTCGACATCCTCGCCGACATAACCAGCCTCGGTGAGCGAGGTGGCATCGGCGATGGCGAAGGGGACATTCAGAATCTTCGCCAGCGTTTGGGCCAGAAGTGTCTTGCCGCTGCCGGTCGGGCCGAGCAGGAGGATGTTGCTTTTTTGCAGCTCCACGTCGGACGACTGAACGTTGATGCGCTTGAAGTGGTTATAAACGGCGACGGCGAGAGTCCGCTTGGCTTCTTCCTGGCCGACGACGTACTGAGACAGGATGCGGTAGATCTCTTTGGGCTTGGGGATGGCGCCGACGCTGCTGTAATCCTCTACCTGCTGCACATCGCTGCGGATGATCTCATTGCACAGATCCACGCATTCCAGGCAAACGCCGCCGTGGATTCCCAGAATCAGCTTCTTGACCTGTTCGCGGCCCTTGCCGCAGAGCAGGCAGCGACTGTCATTGCGCTCGTTACCGATTCTTGCCATGTGCGTCCTTTTTGTCGCTTCCCGCCCTTAGAAGGCGGAGAAGAGGGCAGGGGCTTGCCCCCCGCCCTTTCGTCCTTGCATTTGTCCTTGCATTCTACCGACTGACGGCGGCATCGCGGCTTAGCACGGTGTCAATGATGCCATAATCAACACCCTCTTGCGGCGTCATCCAGTAGTCACGGTCAATATCGCGCGAGATCTGAGAGAATTCTTTGTCGCAGTTCTCGGCCAGAATCTCCGCCAGCTTCTCCTTGAAACTCATCACGAGCCGGACCTGAATCTCGATGTCGGAGGGTGTCCCCGAGAAACCCGCGCTGCCCTGGTGGATCATGATGCGTGAGTTCGGCAGCGCGGCCCGCTTGCCCTTCGTGCCGCCCGATAGCAGGACCGCGCCCATTGAGGCGGCCATGCCGACGCAGGTTGTAGCGATGTCGGGCTTGATATGCTTCATCGTGTCGTAGATCGCCAGGCCCGCCATAACGTCGCCGCCGGGCGAGTTGATATAGACCTCGATATCCTTGTCCGGGTCCTCTTTTTCGAGAAACAGGAACTGGGCGACGATGATATTCGCCATCGTCGGGTGTACCTGATCGCCGATAAAGACGATCCGGTCTTTCATCAAGCGCGACCAGAGGTCATAGGCGCGCTCGCCGCGCGGGCTTTGCTCGATGACGGTCGGTATCCAGGTCATTCGTTTTCACCTTCTGTAGCGCCAATCTCCAGCGCGTCTGCCGCCTCGTCGGCGGCCTCCTCCGTGGCTTCCTCGGCATTGGGTGCGGTCACGACCTTATCTTCGATTATGGCCGATGACCGCAGAAAGTCCAGCACTTTTTTCGCCTGCGCCCGGTTCCGCAGGGCCTCCATGCCGCCGTTGCCTTCGAGCACGGCGCGGACTGCAGCGGGCGAGGTCCGCTCTTCCCCAGCGCGCTCGGCCAGGGCGGCGTTCAGGTCCTCGTCGGTCAATATCAGGTTTTCGGTCTCGCTGACCTTGCCCAGCAGCAGCCCGATCTCGATCCGCTTGGCGGCGGCATTCGTGATCTCGCCGATAAGCTGCTCCTGCGTCTTGCCGATCCGCTCCAAATACTCAGGCACGGTGACGCTCTGCTGTTCCAGTCGTCCCATCAGCTCCTTGACATCGTCCTCTACCTCGGACTCGACCAGGACGGGCGGGTACTTGACCGTCGAGTTTGCCAGGATCTGGTCAATCAACTTGCTGTCCGCCTCGCTCTCAGCGCTGGCAGCGAGCGATTTTTCCATGTCCACGCGCATCTCGCGACGTAGTTCGTCCACTGTTTGAAAGCGGCCGTTGGAGAGCTTGATCGCTAGGGCGTCGTCAAGTTCAGGGATCCGCTTCTCGTGGATCTCGTTGATACTGACGGTGAATTCGGCCTCCACCCCGGCGAGTTCGGCATCAGGATAGTCGGCGGGGTAGGTCAGGCTGAAGGTTTTGTCTTCTCCCTTGCTAATGCCGATAAGCTGTTCATCGAAACCGGGGATATTGTCCGCGCCGATCTCGATCATCGTCGGGCGGGCCTCGGCGGCCTCGGGCCGGATGTCTACCAGCGCGCCGAGTTCCGTGACCAGCAGGTCGCCCATCTGGGCGGGCCGCTCGACGATGGGGTACTCGGCGGCCCGCTCGCGCATCCTCTGAAGCTGGGTCTCGACGTTCTCGTCGGTCATCTCGTACTTGGGACGCTCCACGGTCAAGCCCGTGTAGGTCCCCAATTCGACCTCGGGCTTGAGCGGGACAGTCGCCTTGAAGATAAAGGGCGTGGCGGTCATGTCGAGCTGGAGCAGTTCCAGCTTCGGCAGGGCGAATGGCTCGACGGCCTCCTGCTGGATGGCCTCAGCATAGGCCGGCTCGACCAGAAGCTCCGCCGTGCGCTGACGGACGTCGGCCTCGGGGACGCGCTGCTTGACGAAAGAGAGGGGGGCTTTACCCTTACGGAAGCCGGGGACGCTGACGTACTTCCCGTATTCCCGGTAGGCGCGGTCCACGGCGGCGACGACTTTGTCCGACTCGACTTCAATCGTGAGGACGGCCTGGCATGGCTCAAGCGCCTCTTTGGTTACCTGCATAATGGTACGGCTACTCCTGTGTGCTGCTTCTGCTGATTATTGGTTGTGAACATTAGGACAAAACGTTGCGGGAAAATGCGGTGTTTCGTTGGCACATAGTGTACCATAGAGGGCAGAAGGATGTCAACGAGAGCAGTGCCCGCCGAACGCCCTTGATGGGGAACACTCGCTTGCGCTATGATGTTGGTGTAGCATTGCTTCTGAACGCGGAGGTCGCCGTGAACCGGAAAAATCCTGGACTGGCTGAGTTGACACCGATGTCAAAAGAGGAGGAGCTTGATTTCCACCGGTACCACGCTTTCGGGTGGACTGGCGCGGCCCTTCTCTGCACTGTTTACACCATCTGGCAGCGCGTCGGCCACCACTCCGGTATGGCCATTTTCGGCTGGCTGATGGCATCGTTTTGTTGGTTCACATACTGGTACAAGATGCGGAAGAGAGACAAGCCAGCCGTACCATAGGCTTCAATTACCAGCATCCGAATATCAGCCGCTTTCATTGGACACTGTTAAAG
>JANLUQ010000213.1:0-3122 GCA_031363565.1 Armatimonadota bacterium
GCCTGGATCTCACTGATCACTCGCAGCGTGGCTTCGGCGTCCTGCACGATACCGTCTGAGAGGACAATTAGCCGGTTAACGCCGCGCGAGAGGGCATTCTGAGTGAGGGAAGCAGAGGCCTGACGCAGCGCCTCGGCCATGTGCGTCCCAGTCCCGATATCCACAGGCAGGCGCCGGTCCCGCAGAAGATCCATCTGCGCCAGGCAACCGTCCGGGAAGTTCGCCCAGTCCTGCTGGTTGAATACGCTGTGGACACGGTCCGCGAAGGCGATGACGCTGACCTGGTCTCCCGGCCGCAGGGATGTCAAGAGGTCCTTGATCGCGTCGGTTGCCAGCGCCATCGGCGCGCGGGCGACACTCTGCATCTCCGAAAGGGTCTGGCCGGTCCAGTAAGTCGCGTCTGACTCATCCGCCTCGCCTCGCTCAAGCTCATCGCGCGAGATGGCGACGCCCATCCAGTATTCGCGTTCCTCATCCGTCAGGTGAAAGTGGTGCATGGTCGCTGAGGAATCAACCACCAGAACCAGGTTTAGAGCCGGCCTCGTGTCCGTCGCCCGCACTGGGTCCGGCTTGATCTCCACGAGGGCATGGAGCGGCGTCTCCAAATAGCGGCTGGCCGGAACAAAGGGATAATCGAGCGCCGTATGCATTTCGAGGCTGCCGTTCACAGGGGCATCTCCTTCAGATTGAATGATTTCAAGCAGCCCCAGTGGGAGGGGCTAGGTTGTTATTCGGCATAAACCTGCCGATTCCTTCTTTGCTTCCTTCTTTGCTTCTTTCTTCGCTCCCAGCTTTTCTGCGGATTGACTTGTGGTGCGTGAGGTGCTATAATCAAAACGATCTACAAGGAATCAGCGTAACTGGCGTTCACAGGGAATCACCCTGAGGGAGCGTTGATTCGGAACAGCCGTCCGCCTGGGCATCCTGACACGTTCGACGTGCTGGGTGTCCTGGCTTTTTTATTGTCGGTTTGGTACGGCAATTTCTCAATTCGGAAAGGAACAACAGCCATGGTTCGCGTTAAACGCGCTTTGATCAGCGTTTCGGACAAGACTGGACTCGTGGAGTTTGCTCGAGGTCTGACCGCCCTCGGCGTGGAGCTGATTTCGACCGGGGGAACGGCGAGGAGCCTGACTGAAGCCGGCCTGATGATCCAGAATGTCTCCGACATCACCCATTTCCCCGAGATGCTCGATGGCCGGGTCAAAACACTGCATCCCGCCGTGCACGGCGCCCTCCTCGCCGACCGCTCAAAGCCCGAGCACATGGAGACGATCTCCCGGCATGACATCATTCCCATTGACCTTGTCGTCGTCAACCTTTACCCCTTTGCCGAGACCATCGCCCGACCCGGCGTAACCCGCGAAGAAGCAGTCGAGAACATTGACATCGGCGGGCCTTCCATGATCCGTTCTGCTGCCAAGAACCATGCCGCCGTCGCCGTCGTGGTCTCGTCCTCAGACTATCCCGCTGTATTGGCCGAACTCGAGAAGAATGACGGCGCACTCTCCCAGGAAACGCGAACGCGCCTCGCGGTGCAGGCTTACGCTCACACGGCGGCCTACGACGCCACGATCACGAACTACCTTGCTGCACAGCAGCCGCAGGAGGGAGGGCAGGGGTTCCCCGATCTGCTGACCCTGGCATTCGCAAAGGTGCAGGATCTGCGCTATGGCGAAAACCCGCACCAGCGCGCCGCCTTCTACCGCGAGCCTGGGGCGACCGGCGGCGTCGCCTCAGCGACAAAGCTGAACGGCAAGGAGCTGTCCTTTAACAACCTCTACGACCTGAATGCGGCGTATAACTTGGTCCTAGAGTTCGCGGGAGCATCCACCCCAGCAGCGGCCATCATCAAACATACGAACCCCTGCGGCGCTGCACTGGCTGGAACACTTAAAGAGGCGTTTCGACTTGCGCGTGAAGGTGACTTGATCTCTTCCTTTGGAGGCATCCTTGCCGTGAACCGGGTAATTGATGCTGAAACAGCGAACCTCATCATGGGCAAGAACACATTCTTCGAGGCCATCATCGCGCCTGGCTACGATCCCGAAGCCTTTACCATCCTCACGACCAAGAAGCAGTGGGGAGCGAGCCTGATTCTGCTGCAATCCATCGGCATGGATGCACCTATGGCTGAGGAGTACGACTATAAGCGCATCAGCGGCGGCCTGCTGGTGCAGACCCAAGATGCGGCAGCACTCACACCGATTGAAACGCAGTCAGTTTCAGAGCGGGAACCGACTACGGAAGAGTTGTCTGATCTGCTGTTTGCCTGGAAGCTCGTCAAGCACGTCAAATCCAACGCTATCGTGCTGGTCAAAGACAAGCAGCTCGTCGGCGTTGGGGCCGGCCAGATGAACCGCGTCCAGAGCGTCCGCCTAGCGGTGACGCAGGCGGGCGAAAAAGCCAAAGGGGCAGTGCTTGCCTCGGATGCTTTTTTCCCGTTCCCAGACGGACCGGAAGCGGCGCTCCAAGCGGGTGTCACGGCCATTATTCAGCCGGGTGGCTCCAAGAAGGATGACGAGTCCATTGCTATCGCGGACCAGTACGGCGCAGCGATGGTGCTAACAGGCCGACGGCACTTCCGACATTGATAGGCAGCAGATATTACGCACGGGCTGTGACCGGGCCATAAACGACCCGTCTGGGGGGCGAGACGCCGACCGCCCCGGCGGGCGGGAGAGAATCCCTGTCTCAATCTTCCGATCGCAGACCGGTTGGCCGCTGGCCCCCCAGACCTGCCCTTCATGGCGGGACTGCACCCGACGGACCAACTGCACCCGGCGACGGGACGGCGTAACATCATTGGACAACTAAGCCGCCGAGCCATCAGGCTCGGCGGCTTATCCGCTAATTTAGCATTTAAGCATTAATATAAAAGTTATTTTAGATTACATTAAACTCTGTTAATCAGAGGCTCCACTGACGACAATGGGTGCAACTGCACAGCAATCAGTTGTTATAAAAACCATCTTCGATGAAGCCGAATGCGGAGGGATTTTCTTGCGGCCTGAAAATGGCTGGACCACTGACGCACGACTCGGGAGGATCACTCATCTTCGCATCTGGGTCTAGCGGCATTCTTCTAGACTCAGATCCTTGACTCAGGTCCTTGGATTTTC
>JANLUQ010000303.1:0-1820 GCA_031363565.1 Armatimonadota bacterium
TGCTGGGGCCGGGCGTCGAGGGCCTGGTGCGCCCGTTCCTGCCCCTAGCTCCTGATGCCGGGATGTTCCAGCTGACGGCCCGCACCACTGCCGACTGCGGCGCGCTCAGTCTCCTCGTCGGCCTGCTGGCCGGACTCTATCCGGCGTGGCAGGCCAGCCGTCTTTCCCCCGCCGTCACCCTGCGAATGGAGGCTGTCTGATGCCCAATCTTCTGTTCCTCTCACTCGCCAACCTCACCCGCCGCCGCCTGCGGAGCCTCGTCACGGTCGTCGGGGTCGCCATCGCCATCGCGACCCTGTTCTGCCTCGCTGCCTTCCAGCGAGGCTACCAGGCCGGGCTGGGCCGCGAACTGGACCGGCTGGGGGCGCATCTGCTTGTCGTGCCCAAAGGCTGCCCCTATGACGCCGCCTCCATCGCGCTGCATGGGGCGAGCTGGCCGTGCTACCTCAAGGCCGCCTACTTGCAGACGGTACGCCGTACACCTCATGTCGCGTTCGCCGCGCCTGTGCTGATGAACGCCGTCTATGACATCCGACCAGGCCCGCAAGCAGGGACACCGCAGGCAGGCGCGCAGATCGTCTACTGCGGCGTTGATCCGGACATCGTCAATCTCAAACGCTTCTGGCGCATCCAGGGGCGCTTCCCCTCTTCGGGCGAGCTGTTGGTGGGAGCCGAACTCGCGCGCAGCCGTGGCTGGTCGCTCGGGCAGATGGTCCGCCTGCCCGGACTGGACGGCGCGCAGGCCCGTATCGGGGGCGTCCTCGCCCGAACCGAAGGCGCCGATGATCTTTTTGTTTATCTGCCGCTGGCGGACGCGCAGCGGCTCTTCCACCGTCCCAGGCAGCTCACCCACATCCTGGTGAAACTGGACACGCCGGAATCGATGGACTCGGTCGTCGGCGATCTGCGCGGCTGCGATGCCGGCCTGGAGATGAATGTCGTGCCCCTGGCGCATTTGTTCCGCACCATCCAGGCGCTGGTGGAGAGCACCCGCCTGCTGCTTGGCTGCGTGGTCGTAATCGCCCTGCTGGTGGCGGGGGCAGGAGTCAGTAACACGCTTCTGATGGCCGTTCTGGAGCGCACACGCGAGATCGGCGTCCTCCGAGCCATCGGCGCGACCCAAAGCGATGTGTTTGCCCTCGTCTGGATGGAAACCGTGGCGCTCTGCCTCCTAGGCGGTATCGCAGGCATCGGGCTGGCCCGCGCGGGGGCCGGAGCGGTCGAAGCCTGGCTCCGTGGCCGTCTGCCGTTCGCGCCGCACGATCCCTTCATTCAGGCGGAATGGCAGGTCACGCTCGCCTGTCTTGGAACCAGCCTCGTCCTCGGGACGCTGGCGAGCCTGCTGCCCGCCTGGCGTGCCGCGCGAATGGCCCCGGCGGAGGCGCTCCGCGCCACGGGAGGGATGTGACTATGGCTTCACCGGTCTCTGGCCCGAGGACGGATACGCGCTCGGTCGTTCAGGCGGAGGACCTGACCAAAATCTACCGCCGAGGCACGGAAGAGGTGCGGGCGGTGGACGGCGTCTCGTTCTGCGTCGGTCTGGGGGAGTTCGTCGCGATTGTCGGGCCTTCGGGGGCGGGCAAGACCACCCTGCTGCAACTGCTGGGGGCGATGGACACGCCGACGACGGGGCGGCTCCGGCTTGCGGGGCAAGAACTCGGCAGCCTCTCGGACGCGGCCCTCACCCGGCTTCGCCGTGAACACATCGGCTTTGTTTTCCAGCATTTCGGCCTGCTTCCGACGCTGTCCGTGGCTGAGAACGTCGCCCTTCCCGCGCTGCTGGGCCGCCGAGACGTCCGTAAGAGGGTGGATGAGCTGCT
>JANLUQ010000382.1:0-5616 GCA_031363565.1 Armatimonadota bacterium
TGACCAACTGCTCGCCCTGCCATGGGGCGGATGCTCAGGGGGATGATGGGCCGAACCTGCACCACAAAGCACTCCCCGATGCGTTCATCGCCACCGCCATCAAGCACGGCTTCAAAGGCGAGATGCCGCCCTTCGGCAGCAAGCTCAAAGCGCCCGAAGTGAAGGCGCTCGTTGCCTACGTCCATTCCATTCAAAATAAGCTATGGGCGGCCCACCGGCGGGCGGGCGTATTTTTGATTGACACTGGCTGCTCGCCATAGGTATACTGTACCCCTATGGCCTCAACCACTGTCAAGCCGCCGTCCGGCCCCGCCGCGCCCCCGCCGGGGGGCGGAAAAAAGCCCCTCGGGATCGCTGGCGCGACCGGCCTGATGATGGCGACTGTCCTTTTGTCCCGTATCCTCGGCTTCTTGCGCGACGCGATCATCTCCCACTACTTCGGGCGCGGGCCGCAGACGGACGCTTACATCGCGGCCTTCACTATTCCCGACCTGCTGTTTTACCTGCTGCAAAGCGGCGCGCTATCGTCCACCGTCGTCCCCATCCTGACCGAGTACCGGCAGCAGGGCAAGGACAAGTCGGCGGACAAAGTCGTTAGCATCGTCGCCTCGGTCATTTTCGTCTTCATCGGGCTGCTGATCGTTCTGATGTGGATCTACGCCCGCGCCTTGACAATCGCCCTCAACCTGGGCTTCTCGGACGCGACCGTCAACCTTTCCGTGCCGTTGACCCGCGTCCTCCTGCCGGCTCAGATGTTCTTCTTCATGGGCGGCTTGATGATGGGCGTCCTCTACTCGCGTAAGAGTTTCCTGATCCCCGCCATGGGGCCGGTCATCTACAACGCCGGCATCATCATGGGCGCCATCGTGCTGCGGCACTGGCTGGGCATTCAAGGGCTGGTCTGGGGCGCGGTCGCGGGCGCGTTTCTGGGCAATTTTCTGATTCCGTTTATCGCCGTGCTGCGGCTTGGCGTTCGTATCCGGCCCTCCTTCGAAGTCCGACACCCTGCCGCCATGAAGGTCTGGCGGATGCTGCTGCCCATCGGCCTCGGTGTTTCCCTACCGAGCATTGACCAGATGGTGAACAAGGAATTCGCATCGTATCTGGGGCCGGGTAACACGACGGCAGTCATCTACGCCTACCGTCTGATGCTGCTGCCGATCGGCATCTTCGCCCAGGCGATGGCACTGGCTATCTTCCCAACACTGTCCGGGCAGGCCGCTGAGAAGAACACCACTGCCATGCGCCGGACCATGAACCAGTCCCTCCGCAACATCTTGTTCCTAACCGTCCCCGCGTCAGCCCTGATATACCTGCTGGCTGAACCTTTCATCACGTTCATCTACCAGAGTGGTCACTTTACCCACAACGATACCCTCGCGACTGCCCCAGTCCTGCGCTCCCTGAGCCTGGGCATCTTCGCCTGGTCCTGTCAGTCCCTCCTGACACGCGGCTTTTACGCCCTGCAAAACTCCAAAGTGCCGGTCATCTCGGGCGCCATCGTCTCCGTCCTGTTTATCTCCATGAACGTCTGGGTCGTCCAGCCCGTCATCCATGCCAAGGCTCACGCTGACGTCCTGACCCATCAGATCGCAGCGCTCCAGGAGAATGCCCGACTGGTCCAGCCCTTCCTCCTGCCCAGCCAGGCCGCGCTTGCCGCCGGGACCACCGCCCGATCCGACACCCCGGCGGCCACACAGGGGACGCCTCTGGGCCTAGGCACGGCCCAAGATGACCTCACGCGGCTTGTCGCGCAGGTTCAGATGTCCCAGACCGACATCCAGGCCCGACTGGACTCCAAACTGTACCAGCTTGCGCTGGCGCAGTCCGAATTCAATACCCGCGCCGCCCGCGCCGTTTGGGAACTGGGCCTGACAACCTCGATTGCCGCCACCATCCATATGGTCGCCCTGTATTTCCTGCTGCGCCGACGCTTGACGGGCCTGCATTCCCAGCGGCTGCTTTCGAGTGTCAGCAATGTCCTGATGGCGACACTGGCCCTGTGCGTGCTGACCAAGCTGGTCCTCGCCGTTTGCGAGACGAGTTTCGAGACCTCGCACCTTGCGCCCAAGCTCGTCGCCGTCATCACCCTTTCCCTGGCGGGACTGGCCGGGCTTGGCGCTTTCCTGGGCGTGGCCCGCGCCCTGCGTATGGACGAGCTGCAGTCCGCCATAGACTTGATCCGCCGCAAAAGAGGCTGACCCGTGTTTCTCCGCCTCCGCCGCCCGACACTGCCAGTCTCGGCGCTTGTCCTGCTGCTCGCCCTGTTGGGTCCCTGCGTGCGGGCCGATGTCCCGCTCCGGTTCCAGATCATCCTCCCCAGGACCCTGACCCATGCTGAGGCCGGCGGGCGGCTGTTCGTCCTGATGGCGCGCACGAAACCCCAGGACGGCATCCTGCGCGTCGGCTTCGTGCCAGGCGAAACCTGGCTCGCCGCCGCCGAGGTCCGTCACCTCGCGCCGGGACAAACGATCACCTTCGACCCGGATACCCTCGCCTATCCCAAGCCGTTCTCCCAGGCTGGGCCGGGGGCCTGGTACTGCATGGCCTTGCTGGACCAGGACCACAACTACGCCTACCACGACCAGGATCCGGACGACTACTACGGCCCGCTTGCCGTTCTGACGGATGCGGCCCGCACGCAGCCCATCGCGCTCACCCTGGATCGTCAGGGCAAACCCGATGTGCCCGCCGATACGCCATCTATCAAGCACGCCGACTTCCTCAGCCCGATCCTCTCCGCCTTTTGGGGCCGCCCGATCACGATGCACGCCGCCGTCGTCCTGCCGCCGGACTATGACAAAGACCCCAAGCGATTCTTCCCGACCGTCTATCACGTTGAGGGTTACGGCGGCGACGCCACCGCTGCCTGGCAAGCCGGCCCGAGTCTTTTAAAGGCGATGGCGGCAGGGAAGCGCGCGCCGTTCGTCCACGTTTTTCTGGATGCCTCGTTCCCGACCGGGCACACCGTCTTCGCCGACTCGGTCAATAACGGCCCGTGGGGGGGCGCTCTGACCCAGGACTTGATCCCTCTTTTGGAAGCCAAGTACCGGCTTGCGTCGGACCCTGCCCTGCGCTTCCTGACGGGCCACTCGTCAGGCGGATGGAGCACGCTCTGGCTCCAGACCACCTACCCCGATTTCTTCGGCGGGACGTGGTCCACGTCACCCGACCCCGTGGACCTCCGCTCCTTCACCGGCGTCAATGCCACGCCCGGCTCCACAGACAACTTCTACACCAAACCCGACGGCACCCCGCGCAACCTCGTCCGCATGGGTGGGCATGACCTTGCCAGCATGGAGCAATTCGCGCACCAGGAGCGGGTACAGGGGGAGTACGGCGGACAGTTTGCCTCGTTTGAGTGGGTCTGGAGTCCGCGCGGCGAGGATGGGCGGCCATTGCCACTCTTCGACCGCGAGACGGGCCGACTCGACCCCGCCGTGCTGCAAGCCTGGCAGCGCTACGACATCCGGCGCAATCTGGAAACGAACTGGCCCAAGCTCGGCCCAAAGTTGCGCGGCAAGCTGCATGTCTTCGTCGGCAGCCAGGACACCTTTCATCTGGAAGAGGGAGTCGCCTACCTGCAAGACTTCTTCAAGCGCGTCGGCAGCGATGCCGTCTGCGAATGCATCCCCGGCGCGAACCACTTCAACCTTTACTCCCCGCACAAAGCTTACCCCGACGGCTTAAGTGTGCGGATTGATCAGGAAATGGCTTCCGCCGTCAAGGCACACGAAGCGATGACGATGCATCGGGTACAATAGCCACATGGACATCATCGAGCGGTTCAATTCCAAGTTTGGCAAGTGGTATGAGGGACTGTTTGGCGGCGACGCGGGCGAGCTTCGCCCCAAGGACGTTTTGCGGAAGATCATCGGCGCGATGGAGGATCACCGTAAAGAGGGCTTCGACAGCAAGATCTACGTACCGAACAAGTACATTCTAGAGCTGGCCGTAGACGACCCCGAGGAGCGCGATTACCTGCTTTCATTCCTCGACGAAGAAGAGCTTGTCGTCGTCCTGCAAAAGTTCATGGCTCAAAACGGCTACAAGACGCGCGGCCCGCTCGACTTCACCATCGCCGAAGTCCCCGAATCTGAACGCGAATCCCGCCGCGAGAAGCTGCGCGTCCGCGTGCGCTACGAGAAGGGCGAGATGGCCCCGAAAGCCGCGCCTACCAGTTCCCCGCTGCCTGGCCGTACCGTTCTCGCCGAGGACGATCTCCCCACTGTCGCCGGCTTCGATCCTGACGAGGAACCGGGGACCGTGCCCGCCGTCGCCTGGGCTTCCCTTGCCGTCACCGCCCCCGACGGGCGCCGCAGCCATATCAGCCTGACCAAGCCGACCTTCCAAATCGGACGCTCGCGCAACGGCGGTAACGACCTTGTCCTAGACGCCGACGGCATGGCCTCCAAGGCCCATGCCCGCCTGGAGCGTGAGCGCGATGGCTCCTGGACACTCTACGACTTGGGCAGCACAAACGGCGTCAAAGTCGGAGGCCTCCGCGTGGACAGCAACCGCGTCCTCCACGACGGCGACGAGGTTACGGTCGGCGGGACCAAACTGGTCTTCAGCCGGGCTGACACGCGCGCTGCCGACGCTCCTTTCGCTGCCGCTCTCCCTTCTGCCGCTGCTTCCCCCTCTGCCGCTGCTCCCCTGCGCCGTGCCCGCTTGATCGGCCTGGACGGCGAGGCACACGTCCTCGCCTCCGAAACACTTATCGGCCAGGCCGTCACCTGCGACATCATCCTTTCCGACCCGTCCGTCGCCACCAAGCACGCCCGCGTCATCGCCCCGGACGCCGCCACCTACCTGCTCGAAGACCTCAGCGGCGGCGGGGACACGACCGTCAATGGCCGTGCCCTCCCGCAAGGCCGCCGCTTGCCCCTTAGCGACGGCGACGTGCTGCGCTTCGGTGATGCCGAACTGCGCTTCGTCGGCGGGGGTGCGGCATGAACATTCTGTTGGGCCTCCTCCACTACGCCTTCCTCGCCATTTTAGCATTGCTCCTCCTCTATATCCTCGCCCTCGTCCGGCGGCATCTGGACTAACTACGCATCGAACAGACGTCCGCCTTTCGGGTATAATGACTGTATCATGGCAGTTTCCCCCACGCTCGAAGAAAAGCTCCAGTCGCTCCCGACTTCGCCCGGCTGCTACCTCTATAAAGACGCCGCCGGCGAGATCATCTATGTCGGCAAGGCGATCAACCTCCGCAGCCGCGTCCGCTCCTACTTCCAGAAGGGCGCCAAGCACACGGCCAAGACGCGCAAGCTGGTTTCGCGCATCACAGATCTTGACATCATCATGGTGGACAGCGAGCTGGAAGCCCTTGTTTTAGAGTGCAATCTCATCAAGCAGCACCGGCCGCACTACAATGTAAGACTGCGCGATGACAAGCACTACCCGTACCTGATGCTCACGATGAACGAGCCGTTCCCTCGACTCCTCGTCACCCGCAAGATCAAGCAGGACGGCGGCAAATACTTCGGGCCATTCACCAACTCCCGCGCCGTCTGGGACAGCCTGCGGCTGATCTACCGCCTGTTCCCGCTCGTCACCTGCCGCAAGGAGTGGGACAATACACCCGTCCAGCGCCCCTGCCTGTACCACCAG
>JANLUQ010000305.1:0-5153 GCA_031363565.1 Armatimonadota bacterium
GCGTATCCAGTTCCGTCTGCTCCTCCAACGCCAGAGCAGCATCTGCATCTTTAGCCTCTCGCTGGGCGTCTAGAGCGTGTTAGCCACGGGTTGAAACCCGAGGCTCCGAACTACCCAGCGTCCAAGGGACGCGAGATGCCGGCACGGCATGAGAAGGCCCTCGGTCATCGGCCTGTTTCTTCGTCTTCCGTCCCCTGGACGGTGGGCTTTTGTCAGCCTCGGGTTTCAACCCGTTGCAGACCGGCGAACAAAGCCGCACAATTGGCGGAAGCACGGAACTCGGTCCTGATGAGCGTATCCAGTTCCGTCTGCTCCTCCAACGCCAGAGCAGCATCCGCATCTTTAGCCTCTCGCTGGGCGTCTAGAAGTTCCCTGAGACGCTGCCGCTGGGACGCATCAAAGAAGCGGTCGGGCCTCGGACTCCGGACGAGCACCAAGAGGTGTTCCACCACCTCGGGGAATTGAACCGCCAGGGCATCGAGTGCTTCTCCCACAGTGCGGCCTTGGGACCGCTTTTCGCCCGCCGTGCCGTAATAAGTCATGCCGCCCTTCTCAGTCGGCAGCGACAGGATCGCTATGGTCGTCATCAGGATTAGCCCCCACGCTGCTATTCTACCCCACCCCGCCCCCCTTGCGCTTCGGCTTGCTCGCTCTTGGTTTGGGCGCGGGGAGGGCCAGGACGTATTCCACGCTCCGCCCCACCCAGGCGACCTCGGGACGCTCGGCGCTCGGCGTCAGCTCGCCCCGAAGAAAGCCGCACAGGAAGTCGAACATGACGATGTGGGACTTGAGGTTGGAGTAGACGCCGACGAGCGCGCCCACCGAGACGATGACGCCGGTCTCTTCCAGGACTTCGCGCCGCAGGGCGTCCGTTAGGCTTTCACCTTCCTCCACCTGCTCGCCGGGAAACTCCCAGTCGCGGCGCGGGCTGCAGATCATCAGCACCCGCCCCCGCGCGTCCGTGACCAGCCCGGCGACCGCGACGATGTGTTTAGGTGTCGGCATCCATTCATCTCCACGACAATCAGGGCTGCTTGCCCCTATCAGCCACATAGTAGGGGTCTTCAGGCCCCCTCGGCTTTGTCGGATTCTTCGGCATCTTATCGAGCCACCGCCGCAGAAAGCCAAGTGCCGGAGTCAGAACGCCGCAGCCTGCGATAATAAAGGTTCGGGGTGAAACCTGGTGGGGCCAGTCGAACGCCTGGGAATAGAGGACCGCGACAATCTGCCCCAGAGTGATAAAGGAAACCCATTCTGCCCAGCGACGATCCTTCCGCATCTTCGCGATCTTGACGGGGTCAGTGAGGCCGCGCAGCGGATCAATGAATAGGCCTAATATGAAGATGACGAGGTAGACGCTCAGGAAGGTAACGGCAAGATTGAAAGCAATGTGTGCCCAACCCGGTTGATGCATGACCATGACGGCCTCACTTCATCTGCGTCCGCCACTGCGAGGCGGCCTCGTTCAAGGCATCATAGGGCTGGAGATCAATCGAGGGCGGTGAAACCTCGAACTGGGCGCGGGCGTCGGGGCCGAGGCGTTTGGCGAGGAGGCGTGCATCGCCCTGGGCGGGCCGGAAATACTGCTGGACGCCGTCGTCGCGCGCCTCGGGCTTGCTCAGGAAGTCCAGAAAGGCTTGGGCCGTCTTCTTTTGGCCGTCGCTGACCCAGGGCGCGGACAGCAGGAGGACGCCCTGGTCGGCATTGGCGGTCGGCGCAGGGTAGATGACCGCGAGGTTTGGGTCGCGGTCCACGGCGGCCAGGGCGGCATTCTCATAGGCGGTGATGAAGTCGCGCTTGCCCGGCTCGGCGGCGAAGGCTTTTTCTAAGGCGCTCGAACCGGAGGTGGCCGCGTCGTGCACATAGGCCCGGTCGAGCTGGCCTAGGTAGGCGGCGAAGGCGGGGCTGGAGATGGCGGCGGCGGGATCGTCCGCGCCCCCATGCGTGCGCGTGTATTCGGTGACGATCAGCGACATGGTCAGCATCCCGCTGCTGGCATTGAGCGGGTCGGCATAGGCGAAGTGAAACGCCCCCCAGGGGGCCTTGCGCTGCCCTGCCCCGAGCTGCCGGACGGCCTCCCAGGGGTTGGCCCCAGACAGGATCGGTTTGAGATAGCCGACTTTGCGCTTGGTGGTCAGGAAGACGAGGGGGCTTTTGAAGAGGACGCGGTAGCTTTGCGAGTCGCCGGGGTCGCCAATGGAGGCGCCGCCGTGCGTCTGGGGCCAGACTTCGGCCAGGCGCGAGGTCCAGACGGGGCTGGAGGGACTCCAAAGGACGGGCTGGAGTTTGCTGTCCAGGATGTCGTGCAGGGCCTGCCGGGACTCGGTGATGTTGAGGGTCACTTTGCCGCCCTGGGACTGACCATTGAATTTGTCGCTCTCGGTTTGGAGCCACTTTTGCTTGGTGCCGGTCGTCGAGATCAGGATGTCCCCGTTTCCGGCCTGCTGCGATGTCAAGGCGGCGGCCCCGCCTAGGCCTGTTGCCGCCGCCCCGCCGCCTGACGTGCCCGCGTCCCCGCCGGCCGTCGCGGCGGGGCGGCCCGCGACGAAATGCCCGCAGGAGCGGATGCCGAAGATGATGCCCGCGAGGAGCAGGAGAATGATGATCCAGCCGCCAGGCTTGATGCGCGTGATCTGCACGGGGTTCCTCCAGGGGAAGCGTTCGGTCTCGGGACCATACGTATAGTTTGGGTAATTTCGGCGGCGGGAGGGCACTTTCCTTCCTGGAGAGGCGGCGAGGCGGGGCCTCTTGGGCGGTGGGCGGCGGGCGGGCGCAAAAATATATTTTCGAGATCGTATTACAGCGCACAAATAACCCCAAAATTTAACGCTGTGTTTACGGTGGCATGGTAAATTAGGAAGGTCAGGGCCAGATTCGCGACGCATCTTCGGAGACGACCATGTTCAGAACGAGTGAGAGACAGGTTTACGATCCAGAATCTTGGCGGTCTTTTCCGCTTTCGGTGCGGGAGCGCGGGCTGCTGCTGGCCTTGATCTGGGGCGAGCCGCTGCTTCAGGCGGCGCAGCGGCAGAACCTATCGTCGGGTGAGGCGCATCAGATGCTGCTGCTGCTTCAGCAGCGGGCGGGCGTCCTCTCGCGCCCGGCCTTGATCGCCCGCGCCGTAGCGCACCGCTGGACAGGTTAGGACGACTGGTTCCTTGAGGCTTCCTCTATCTTTCCTCTGGCCTTTCTCTGTATTCCCGCAGTCCTCCCGCCGTCAGCGATTGACGGCGGGAGGATTTTATTTTCTCCGCCTCCCGACTCGGCGCAAGTTTGTGGTAAAATGGAAACGAGTCCGGCTAAATCGTCCCCGACGTTGCCTTTGATCCCCGTCGGCGATGCGCGATGAAGGCCGCTTGTTCGTAGTTTCATTTGAATGCATCTCCCTATGCCCAATGGTCTCCGACAAGTCGCGGGAACAAAAACCCGTCCCCGAGGCTCTGTCTTAAGCATATAGGTAGGCGCACATGAGCGCGCAAATCGGCAAGGAAAACTATGAATACCACGCTGCAAAAATCAGATGTCCAGGATAAAATACCAGCCGTCCAGGACAAGGGGACCGGGACCACCATTCGCTCATACCAATATGGCGGGTATGAGGTGGAGATGGAGATCAGTGACACCGTCTTCCAGCCCACCTTGACCAGTCGGCTGCTGGCACAGGTGGTAAAAATCCCCGAAGGCGCCCGCGTATTGGACCTGGGCTGCGGGGCGGGCGTGCTGGCGATCATCGCCGCCCTAAAAGGGGCGAGCCATGTGCATGCCGTGGATGTGATGGAGGAGGCCCGTCCGCTCGTGGAGGCAAATGCCCGGCGCAACGGTGTCGCCGACCGCGTCGTGGCCTCCAGCGGCGACCTGTTTCAGCCCGTGGGGGGGCAGCACTACGATGTGATCGTCAGCGACGTTTCGGGCGTCGTGGACGAGGTCTCGCGGCTGTCGCCCTGGTATCCCGACTCGATCCCGACCGGCGGGCACGATGGGGCGGACCAGATCGTCCGGATGCTGGACTCGGTGCGCCAGTATCTGAAGCCGAATGGCGTCCTTTATTTCCCGACCGGCACGATCTCGAATGTCCCCCGGACTCTGGAAGCGGCCCGGCGAGCCTTCGGCACACAGGTCGAGCTGATGGAGCAGGTCGAAGTGCCCTTCTGCGCCGAGTTCAAGGAGAACATGGACGTGATGACGCGCCTGCGGACGGAAGGCCTGATTGACTTTACCCCTCGGCGCTCCCGCCATGTTTGGACGCTGCAAGTCTACCGGGCCTGGGTGTAACGCTTATGCCCCTGACTGGGAAAATCGCGCTCGTGACGGGCGGTGGAACGGGTATTGGGCGGGCAATCACGCTGGCTTTGGCCGCTCAAGGCGCAGCCGTAGCCGTCGTCTATCGGACGTCTGAGGCGGCGGCCGAGGAAGTGGTCGCCCAGATCATCGCCGGGGGCGGGCGCGCCTCCGCCCTTCGAGGGGATGTGACCAAGAGCGAGCAGGTGGACTCCTTGGTGGCCCGTGTGCTGGCGGACTGGGGGGCGCTCGACATCGTGGTCAATAACGCCGGCCTGACCCGCGACGGCCTGCTGCTGCGGATGTCCGAGGCGGACTGGGACGCCGTGCTCGACACGAACCTCAAAGGCGCGTTCCTGATGACGCGGGCCGCCTTGAAGCCGATGCTGAAGCAGAAGCGGGGCAAAATCGTCAACATCACCAGCGTCATCGGGCTGATTGCAAGCCCCGGCCAGGCAAACTATGCTGCCGCCAAGGCCGGCCTGATCGGCTTCACGCGGACGGTCGCCAAAGAAGTTGCCAGCCGCCATATCCAGGTGAACGCCGTCGCGCCCGGCTTCATCGAGACGGCCATGACCGTGGAAATCCCCCCGGAGCGCAAAAGCGACCTGCTGCGCCAGATCCCGGCGGGCCGGTTCGGACGGACCGATGAGATCGCGGCTATGGCGGTCTTCCTGTGCGGCCCGGCCAGCGACTATGTCACGGGCCAAACCCTCGTTGTAGACGGCGGCCTGACGATCTGATCTTGTTTGCTGATGTTACGTACGGGCTGTAACCGGGCCGTAAACGACCCGCCGTGAACGACCCGCCGACCGCTCTGCGGGCGGGAGGGAGTCCCCGTTTTAATCTTCCGGTCGCAGACCGGTTGGCCGCAG
>JANLUQ010000364.1:0-5854 GCA_031363565.1 Armatimonadota bacterium
GCCGCTTGCCGCGCCCTCTTGTCTTGCCGCGCCCTCTTGTCTTGCCGCGCCCTCTTGTCTTGCCGCGCCCTTTTGTCTTGCCGCGCCCGCAGAGAGGAAGCGCAGATTAGCAAGGAGGGCGCAGATTAGCAAGGAGGGCGCGGCAAGCGGCGCCCCTACCCGTCCGGTCACGAGGTGCGGATAGCAAAACGAATCCCCTCCTCACCCTTCCCTAGCAGGAAGCCGGGTGCGTTGCGCCAGGGTCGCCGCTTGTGGCGGGGTTGGGTCCGAATGCGCCCTATCCGTGCCTTTTTTCACGAACTCTGCCCGCTCGGGAAGGATTCCTTCCTCTCCGCCTTGAACTGATCCGCGCGATATGGTACAATACTAGAGACCACACGGCTCGCGCGCATAGCAAGGATGGGCCTCCCCCTTATGGCTGAAGAAAAGCAGACACCCTACCGGGTCAAAGTCCCGGACATTGACTACTGGCGCGGCAAGATCGGCTGTCAGACCGGCTGCCCCGTCAAGACCGACGCCCGCGGCTATGTCATCGCCATCGCCGAAGGGCGCTACAACGACGCCTACGCCATCGCGCGCGCCCCAAACCCGTTCGCCTCCATGTGCGGGCGCATCTGCGGCGCCCCGTGCGAGGTCAAGTGTACGCGCGGCAATATCGGGACGGATACGTCCGGGCCGGTCGCCATCCGCGCCTTGAAGCGCTTCGCGACGGAACAATACGGCGTCGAGAACCTGCACGACCTGCACCGCTCGCTGGACTATTCCAATGCGCGCGGCTCGTCCTACCCCGTGCTGGACAAAGAAAAGATCGCGATCGTCGGTGCGGGTGTGGCGGGCATGACGGCAGCGCACGACCTGGCCCGGCTTGGCTACCGCGTCACCGTTTTTGAAGAGCTGCCTGTGCCGGGCGGACAGATGGCGACCGGCGTCCCGATCTACCGGCTGTCGCGCGAGCTGATGAACCTCGAAAACGCGGCCATCTGCGAGCTGGGCGTGGACCTGCGGCTGGGCGTCTCGGTCGGCAAGGACGTCACCATCCCACAGCTTCGTGAGGAGGGCTATAAAGCCTTCATCATCGCGGCGGGCTTCATGGTGGGCCGGCCCTTGACGATCCCCGGCGTGGACAAGAAGGGCGTCTACATCGGCGTGGACCTGCTGCGCGAGGTGAATTTAGGCCACGAGTATCATGTCGGCGAGAAGTGCGTCGTCATCGGCGGCGGCAACGTCGCCATGGACGTGGTCCGCATGACCGTCCGGACGCCGGTCGTGCCGGGCCTGTCCAACTTGGCGAAGCCCAAGAACTATGCCATGACCGACATCGCCCGGACATTGGCCTTGACTGCCAAGTCCATTGACTGCATCTTCGGCGAGTCGCGCGCCCAGATGAACGCCGACGAGTACGAGATCGAAGAGGCTGTGCTGGAAGGCGTCAAGCTCTGGCCGAAGCGCCTGCCGATCGAGATCTTGGGCGAGGACACCGTCACCGGCGTCAAGACCAAAAAGGTCTCATCGCTGATTGACGCCCAGGGCCGCTTCAACCCGCAGTATATTGAAGGCTCGGAAGAAGTCTTCGACTGCGACTCGGTGATCGTCTCCATCGGCCAGATGGTCAACTGGAACTTCCTCACCGGCATTGAGGACCTGAAGCGGACCCCGCGCGGGACGGTCGAGGTGGACCCCGAGACGCTCCAAAGCACCTCCCACCCGGACATCTTCGCGGTCGGCGACATCGCGCTGGGCGCGCGCCTGTTCATTGACGGCATCGCATCCGCCCAGAAGTGCGCGGTGGGCGTGGATGAGCATCTGTCCGGCATCACGCAGAAGCTGGTCAAGCGCGGCTACATGCGCGCCCTGCCCATCGTCAACTACGCCATGCCGACGAAGTACGACAACTTCATCCGGCAGGAGCCGCCGGAGCGCGAGATCACCAACCGCTCGGCGGGCTTTGACCTGGTGGAGTTCAACTACACCGAGAAGGCCGCGCGGGAACAGGGGATGCGCTGTTTGCGTTGTCATGTTAACGTGGTCTTCGATGCCGAGAAGTGCATCCTCTGCGGCCTGTGCATCAACATCTGCCCCGAGAGCATTCTGAAGATGGTCCCGGTGACGGATGTGGTGGGCGACGAGGAGGTGGCCCGGCTGATCGAGGCCAAGTACGGGGTCCCGCAGGAAGAGCTGCGGCCCGACGACGGCACCATCATGCTGATGGACGGGACGAAGTGTATCCGCTGCGCTTTGTGTGCCAAGATCTGCCCGGTGGACTGCATCTCGATGGAGGCCTTCGAGTACGAGGAGGAGCTGGTCCCGATCAGCACCCCCACCCGGACGGTGACCCCGCCCGAGCCATCCCTGGTCGGCTATAAGTCCGTCGGGGTATAACATATGGGGCATCGGCCTCATCGATCCATATCAACCTGACCTATCACCAGCGGGCTTTGAACCCGCATAGGAGAATTAGAAAATGCCCGCAACGCTCGATATGCCGACCACGGCACCCGAATCCATGATCCAGACCTCTCCGCTGACCCTGACCGACGCCGCCATTCTGGAAGTCCGCTCGCTGATCGAGCAGCAGGACCGCGACGACCTCGCCCTGCGCGTCTATGTTGCCGGCGGCGGCTGCTCCGGCCTTCAGTACGGCATGGCGCTTGACGAGAACATCGAACCCGGCGACGAGACCTTTGAGTTCTCGGGCGTCAACCTCGTCGTGGACTCCACCTCCTTGAAGTACCTCGTCGGCGCGGTCGTGGACTATATCCACACCGACCTCGGCGGCGGCTTCAAGATCGAGAACCCCAACGCCGTCAAGTCCTGCGGCTGCGGCTCCTCCTTCAGCGCTGAGGACGGCGAGGCTTCCGGCCTCGACACCCGGCAGGGCGGCGGCTGCGGCTCCTGCGGCAGCCACTAATCGTTCTGTGGGAACATTCGTGGGAACAGGGGCGGGCCATATGGCCCGCCCCTGTTTTTGGTTTACGGAGGTATCATCATGTCGCAGACACTGGAACAACCTGTAGCGAAAGAACAGTCCGCACCGAGGGTCCTTCCTGATGATTACTGGGAGGGTGAAATCGTTTCGCGCAACGATCCCCGCTTCGGTGTCGTCTCGGCCAACCTAGAGCGCGTTAGCGGAACGCCTTGCTTCGTTGGAACCCGTGTGCCGATCCGAAATCTTTGGGACTACTTGGAAGAAGGCCCAAGCATGGATGAGTTCCTAGATAGCTTTCCCGGCGTTACGCATGAACAGGCGAAGGCGGCGCTCCGCCTGGCCTGTGAGCGGCTTTTGGAAGGCCTGCCCCCGGATACCTGCCACCCATGAGGATTCTGCTGGATCACTGCCTCAACTGGCGACTAAAGCGCCACCTGCCAGGCCATGTAGTGCAGGCCACGTTTGAACTGGGCTGGGCGCAATCAGGAATGGGCGTCTACTGACGCTCGCAGAAGCCGAGTTCGACGTGTTCCTGACTGTGGATAAAGGAATCAAGTATCAGCAGAACTTCGCCGGGCGCAGCATCGCGGTCATTACCCTGCGCGGCATCAATAACAGGATCGAAACCCACATCCCGCTCATGCCCCAGGTCCTTGCGCTCCTGCCGACCGTCGAGCCGGGCCGCGTCTATGTCGTGCCGACGGACGGCGAGGTCAGCCTAGAGCCTTGACCTTTTCCCCTGCCGCAATGAGGCCAGACAGGAACATCGTAACACCGTTTACAGCGAAAGGAAGCCTCATTCATGTTTCGGGATTTTGTACGCCTCGCCCGCCCGTTTTGGACCTCGGAGGAGCGGGGCAAGGCCCGGTGGACGGCGGCCCTCCTCGCCGTCCTGACTCTGATGCTCGTCGGCGTGTCCGTGGTCCTGGTCCAGCTCGGCGGGGCCATCTTCGACGCGGTCCAGAACTACGACCTCAAGGCGTTCCTGCACGCCCTGGAGTTCTGGTCGCTTTGGGCCTTCCTGTACTGCATCCTGGGCGTGTATCAGAGCTACATCAGCATGGCGCTCACCATCCGCTGGCGGCGCTGGATGACGGACCACTTCGTGGGGCAGTGGCTCGGCGACAAGACATTCTACTTCTGGCAGATCTCGGGCCAGCCCTCGGACAATCCCGACCAGCGCATCTCGGAGGACATACGCGACTTCCTCGGGACCAATGACACCCTGAGCGGCACTATCCCGCTGGCCCTGGGCCTGCTCCAGCAGGTCGCGACCCTGCTGGCGTTCGTCACGCTGCTCTGGAAGGTCGGCGGCGCCCTGCCATTGCTGCATGGACACCTACTCGTCCACGGCTACCTCGTGTGGTGCGCGCTGCTGTATGCGGGGATCGGCTCCGGCATCATGGCGCGGCTCGGCTTCCCGATCATCCGGCTGAACTTCAGCCAGCAGCGCTACGAGGCCGACTTCCGGTTTGGCTTGGTCCGCCTGCGCGAGAATGGTGAGAGCGTCGCCCTCAGCGGCGGCGAGGACGCCGAGAAGGCGGACTTGATGGGCCGCTTCAGCGGCATCGCCGAGAACTATCGCCGGATCATGAGCCGGTCCAAGAAGATCAACGGGTTCAGCATCGGCTACCAGCAGGTCGCCGCCGTCATCCCCTACTTCCTCTGCGCGCCGGTCTATTTCGCGCACCACATGACATTGGGTGGCCTGAACCAGTCCGCCCAGTCCTTCGCACAGGTTCAGGGCGCGGTCTCGTTCTTTATCACGTCCTACGCCGCCATCGCCCTGTGGCGGTCCACCATCCAGCGTTTGACGGGGTTCGCACAGGCGGTGGAGGCCGCCCACGCCCTGTCTGAGCAGCCGGCAGCCGTCCGTCAGACCGGGCGGAATGGGACGCTGGCCCTGGGCAGTCTGACGCTGACGCTGCCCAACGGACGGACGCTGTTCGATGGTCTTGATCTGACCTTGGAAGAGGGCCGCTCCACGCTCATCAGCGGCCCTTCCGGCAGTGGCAAGAGTACCCTGCTCCGGGCCATCTTCGGCCTGTGGCCCTACAGCGGCGGCGACATCCACCTGCCCGCCGATTTTGAACCGATGGTGCTGCCGCAGAGTCCCTACCTCCCCGTCGGCCCTCTGCGGGCCGCACTCGCCTACCCCGCCGCACTTGACCGCTTCCCGGAGCAGCAGATCCAGGATGCGCTCGCCCGCGTTCGCCTGCCTCAGCTCGCAGACCGGCTGGACGAGTCGCTGAACTGGGCGCTCCAGCTCTCGCCGGGCGAGCAGCAGCGGGTCGCCCTAGCCCGCGCCTTCCTGCACCGCCCCCGCTGGCTCTTCCTGGACGAAGCCACGTCCGCCCTGGACGAGCCGACTGAGGCGGCTCTCTACCACGAACTCGCCGCCGCCCTGCCCGGCACCACCCTGGTCAGCATCGGGCATCGGGGCAGCCTCCACGCCCTGCACGACGTTTCGCACCGGCTCACCCCGGCGGGCGAGGCAGCGGCGGTAGCCTAAAACGAACAGCCCGGCGCTTCCGCGCCGGGCTGATTTTCCATCTTTCACCAATTATCCCGTCACGCCGCTCTGTTTAGTGCCGGACGCCTCGGAATAGCCTGGTACTCCTGCAAGTTCGCCAGCCGGGCTTCGACGAGACCTGACGGGCAAGAGCAAGGGTCTGTTCGCCATCCCGACCGTCGCGGTAGCCATCGGGACCGAAAAACGGCGGCGGTTCGCCCTCGCCTGCCGCCCATGCGGTCAGCCGTTCGGCCTGGCCCTCGGGGAGTTCAAGGCCCAGGCCGCCGTACCCCAGCGCGGTCAGGCCGGCGAGCAGGCCGAGGACGAGGCGTGGGACTTCCTGCGTCCCGTGCATTTCGCCCAGCAGGAGCAGGTCGCTCCGGGCGGCGAGTTCCAGAAGTTGCGCCTTGACCGGC
>JANLUQ010000384.1:0-6834 GCA_031363565.1 Armatimonadota bacterium
GGCTGGGCCTGACCTTTTGCAAGCTGGCGGTCGAGGCGCATGGGGGCCGCATCTGGGTGGAGAGTGAATCGGGCGGGGGCAGCATCTTTTTCTTCACTATCCCCCGTGGCCTGGAAGACTAGAGGCATTTTAAAGCGGGGGTTCAGCCCTGTGTCTCCCCGCCCGTCACCGGCGCGGGACCTTATCGCCCTGACCCAGCCTCGCGCCGCCGAATCTCGTCCCGCCGCATCGGCATCCGGTCGATGCGCTCTGTCAGGGCGCTCAGGGCCATCGGCGTTGGCCCGCCGAAGGCGACATGGCCGTCCTTGCCGATGAGCAGGACGCGGAAACTGCCGGGCCGGACATGGTAGCGGGCGCGCAGCCCTGCCCCCGCCCCTCGTCTCCCGCCGCGCTCGAAGAAGTTGAAGCGCAGCAGGTCGCGGTCGGTAAGCTGCGCTCTGCCGCCAGCCAGCAGCGCGTCCTGATGCGCCCAGCGCGTGTCCGAGGCGGTGGGCGCGAAGATCAGGAGCAGCCGGTTTTTGTTCAGGTAGCGGGACAGGTCCCCCTGTGCCCTGGCCGGCGGGGTCGGAATAGTGAGAAGAAGCAGCAAAGGGCAGAGCAGGATTTTGGTCATGGTCTTCCCCTTTTCCTCGCGCACCGCTGCTCTAAACCTGCGGTTTCTTGACAGAGTGCCGCCTGCCGTTGTATACTAAACCCCGGAGGGCGGTGTCGCCGCGCCGTTCTTCGTTTTGCCCTCGCAATTATCTTTCAATCCGAGCGGCACAAAAGCGGCACCCTTGCCCGTATTCGGACATATCCAGCCTCATTCAGTCGTCGTCAGAACCAGAAGGAACGCAGTCACGCACATGGCAGACACAACCACACCCACCGCCCCGGCCATGACCCCGCCGGCGGACGAAGCACGGCTCCCGGCCAGGGCCGCCGCAGGCGGCTACGCCAAAGCCATCGAGATCAAAAACCTGGTCAAGCAGTACAAGAAGGTCACGGCCGTCAACGACATCAGCCTGGATGTTTATGAAGGCGAGATCTTCGGGTTCCTCGGCCCCAACGGCGCGGGCAAGACCACGACCATCAAGACGCTTTTGGGCCTGATCTTCCCGACGGCAGGCGAGGTCTTCGTCCTGGGCAAGCCCGCAGGCGACATCGAAGTCAAGGAAAGGATCTCCTACCTGCCCGAGTCCCCCTACTTCTATGAGCACATGACCGCCTCAGAAGTGGTCGGCTTTTATGGCAGCCTCTTCGGACTGGCCGGCGCGATGAAGCAGAAGCGCGTGGATGAGCTGCTGGAGATGGTCGGCTTGCAGGGGACCGGCAAGAAGCCGCTGCGGTCTTTCTCCAAGGGGATGCTCCAGCGCGTCGGCATCGCGCAGTCGCTCATTAATGACCCGAAGCTCCTGTTCTTCGATGAGCCGACCTCGGGCCTGGACCCGGTCGCGCACCGGGACATCCGTGACCTGATCCTGCGCCTGAAGGAAGAGGGCCGGACCATCTTCCTGTCCTCGCACCAACTCTCCGATGTGGAACTAGTCTGTGACCGGGTCTCGATCCTGCACGGCGGCAAGATTCGACGCATCGGGCATGTAGACGACTTGATCGCGGGCGCAAGCGTCGAGGTCGTCGCCGAGCGCGTCGTGGCGACCGAGGCCCAGATGGCCGCCTTGCGGGATATCACCTCCAAAGTCGAGCAGGTCGGCGAGACGATGATTGTGACGACCAATGCCTCCACGGAGAGTAAGAACCGCGTCCTCGACTGGGTGCGGGCGGCAGGCGGCGATGTGGTCTCTATGACCCAGACCCGGCGCACTTTGGAAGACATCTTCTACGAGGTCGTCCATCAGGGCGAGGTCGAGAGCGGCACGGCCTTCGCCATGCCTCCCGCGACGGAGAGCCGCGCATGAACACAATTTGGCTGCTGGCATCCAGCACATTCGAAGAAGCGCGCCGCCGGAAGATCCTGCTGGTCTTCCTCTTCGGCGCACTCGCCATCATGCTCATGGGTATGGCTTTTGGAGCATTGACTCCGGCACGGGACCTGAATGTCACCAAAAGTCTGGGCCTGGGGGTGATCTCGCTGGCGGGCGTCTTCATCAGCATCATCCTCTACATCACCCTGATCCCCGCCGAGATCGAGCGGCGGACGATCTATAGCATCCTATCCAAGCCCGTTCAGCGCTACCAGTATCTGACCGGGAAGTTCCTGGGCGGCCTGATGACGGTTTTGGCGAACATCGCCCTGATGGGGATAATCTTCCTGGCGATCCTGACCGCAAAGCTCGTGCAGTACCACCAGCCGTTCATCCCGGCCGATCTTGCTTTGGTCAAGAACCTGCTGATGATCTTCCTTCAGATGACATTGCTCGGCGCGATAGCGATGTTCTTCTCGGTCTTCCTGCCCCCGGTCGTCAATTTCTTCGTGACCTTCGGCGTTTGGCTCCTCGGTACGAGCGGAGTGCTCAGTCCAGACGGGCCATTGGGCTTTTTGCACCTGCACCTGCTGGTGCCGAACTTCGGCAATTATGCCATCCAGAACCCATTTATCAACCCCAGCGTCCATGTGGCCCAGGAACCGGCCTACATGGCGATGACGATTACTTATGCGCTGCTCTACACAGCCATCCTGCTGATGGCGGGGACGGTGATCTTTGACCGGCGGGAGGTCTGACCATGAAAATCCAACCGCGACGTATGGGGCTGCTCATTGTCGCTCTGCTCTTGTTTATTCCCGTCGCGCTTTTGCAGCGCGGCATTGACCCCATCTATCAGAAGAACTATGCGCCCTCTCAGAGCTTCAAGCAAGGCGCCAAAAACCTCCCGGTCGAGATGGCCCTGGGCGCCTTCACCGGGTTCCGTGAGGCTGTCGCAGGAATGCTGTGGGTGCGCTGCGACGAGTTCTTCCACAACGGCGACTACGAGGCCATCATGCCCCTGATCCGGGTCATCACCTGGCTCGACCCGCATCAGATTGATGTGTACGAGACCGGCGCGTGGCACATGGACTATAACTTCACCGACTCGTCGGAGCGGTCCGACCGGCGCTACATCCCATTCTCGCTGTCTCTGCTGAGTGAAGGCATCGCCAACAACCCGGACGAGCCGGACCTGTACGCGGACATGGCCTTCGTCCACTACTTCCGCAAGATCGAGGACTTCCCGCAGTCCGCGTACTGGTTCGATAAGGGCTGGAGCGTGGTCCAGTCGAAGAACCTGAGCGACACAAGCGACCCGACGCAGTTTGACGAGGCGGACAAGGGCGTCATGACGGTCGGCCACGG
This sequence comes from Armatimonadota bacterium, assembly GCA_031363565.1. Lineage (GTDB taxonomy): Bacteria > Armatimonadota > Armatimonadia > Armatimonadales > Capsulimonadaceae > JANXMY01. The sequence continues at coordinate 3,273 of JANLUQ010000384.1, forward strand.
CCTGGCCCACGCTTACGAGTTCAGCGGAAACATCCCGGCCGCCCTGGCCCAGTGGAACAAGTGCCTGGCACTGCATGACGGACTCATCAAGCAGAAGCCGAACGACTTCTCGGAGCGGCAGGACAAAGGCATCGCCCTGAAGCAGCTCTACGAGCTGCAAGGCCGCCTCAAATACCGCCCGATTGACACGGCCAAGCCGCTCGACATGCATTTCGCCCCGCAGCTCGTGCGGGTCGCCCCAAAGGTCTTCGTCCTGAAGGGGACGCTGAAAGGGTTCGGCGCGACGAAGTTCAACCTGGAGACCGGCGCGCGCACTTTTGGCCCCGTGGACGGCTGCCGGGTCGAGATTCGCCTTCAGGACGAAGGGTATAAGCTGCCTGTGCTGGGGGCCTACACCTTGAATTCGAGCGTGGACTCCACGGTGACGATCATGCAGGACGCCATCTCGGTCCGGGGCGGCAAGATCGGCGGCGATCAGGGTCACAAAATAGACATGAGCAAGGACCCGGACATGTATTCGTTCAAGGCGCCGCGCTATACGGTCACCACCTACTTCATGCCCAACAACCCGAACGACGCTCCGATCCAGGTGCAGGACCGGATCGGCTGGAAGGGCGAGGGACTGGGGCCGCAGGCCAACCTCGTGGTCTCCGACGGCAGGACGTCGCTGCCCGCTGACGTCACGCCCATCGCGGGCCTGCGCTACCTGTCCAAGACCTTCACGCTGACGCGCGACGACGTCCTGGGCAAAGGGGAGAAGACCTTCAACTAGACAAATACGCCTGACGTGGGGTATAATCGCTCGCGTCAGGTTTAACGATTTGATCGTGCTAGGCGGGGCGTCTGCGGTGTCCTCTTCTCCAAACCCGCATTATGGGAGGCGGAATTCCTGCCCTCGGATCGCTCACTTACGGATTGGCGCGCGCGCGCAGCGTTGATGGACGGACCCGGCGCAACGGACGACCTCCGAACCTCGTCAGGGTGGGAACGCAGCAGCGATAAGGCGTGTGGCCCGTGTGCCGTCCGGTGCTTCTGACCGGAGCCAGCGGCGCGACGTAACACGTGAGGCAACGACTTCAAAGGCAGGTGCACGGTCAATATAGGCGAAAGGCCCTTTCGGAGCAACGGCTCCGGGAGGGCTTTTCTTTTGGGAGCAACGATATGAACTTCGCTGACCATCCTGAGCGAGAGCGGATACTTGACCAAGTGCTTGATGCCCGGACGCTGCCGGAGATCGCAGTCGCCACACGGGAACTGCGGGAGTGGGTGCGGCAGAACCCGGACGACATCGGCATCCGGGAGGTATTTGAAGGGCTTTCGCTGATGCAGGACATCGCCGAGGAACAAGAGGCCGAACGTGCCCATTCACGGCAGGAAACCGTAGCAGTCGGATGATTGCCAGTGCGGGGTTTGTCACACTCTGCAGGTGGGTCATGCTGAAGACTATGAGCGGCGTTGATAAGGCCAGAAAAGGGGATTCCAAACAAGTCCTGAGCGCCGATACTCTGCCTGAGACCGGAGCCGCCAAGCAGGTCCTACGGGAGTGGATGATGGCGCACCCGGAGGAACAGGGAATGCGGTGGGGCTTCGAGCAGCTTTACACGATCCAGGAGATCGTCGAGAGTGAAGAAGCCGAGCGTGGGCATTCTAATCAGCGACCCGTTGTGGCGGGGCAGGCGGCATAGTGGGGGCGCGACTTCATACGCTGGGCAACGGCTTTGAAAACAAAAGCACGGGCAAAAAGAGGGCCGACGGATCAATCCCGTCGGCCCTCTCTGTTCGAGCGTATTTCTATGGGGAAGCGAAATTCACCGCTACTATCTTTCCCGCCGCCACGTCAACATTCTGGGATGCGTTCCCAAGGCCCGATGACACATAAATACGGCTGAGGCCGGGGGCGACCCGCAGGCGGTAGTGGCCTGCCACGTCTGTCTTAGCGGCGATTATCGTCGCGCTTGATGCGGGCCTGTGCGGCCCGTAACTACCGATGCTCACCCCTGACAGTGGCCTGCCCGTACTATCTATCACCGTCCCCACTACGAGCGCCCCTGATGTTAGGAGAAGATCAGGCACCTCGACGGTTGTGTTCTTCTGGCCCTGCACCCCTTCAACGCCGGCGGCGACCCACTTCCCGGTGGTGTCGAAGACCATGACGTTGTAAGGAATGTCCGCCGCGACGGGCAGTTCGTACGAACCATCTGGCTTGCTCACGCCATTGTTCCAGCTCCACTTCTGGTCCTGATAAGGAATTTGGAGTGGTTGGTTTTGAGCCACCCCCAGCCGCGCACGGAGGGCGACGAACTGCTGCATCATGGCTTTGTTTTGGATCTGAGCGGCTACCTGAATCCCTCCCGCCGGTTTCCCGTTTTCATAGAAGACTTTCCCGGTGAGGACGACGTTCCTGTCCGCGTCTTCCGCCTCTGGCGGGGGCAGAACTGCATCCGGCGAAGGTACCGGGGCGTTGAGCAGCATCATGTTCTCCCGCTGTTGCTGGGCCGATTTTGCAGCCTCGGCTCGCGCGACGGTTGCAACGGCGTAGGCACCACCTCCTATCAGCATAGCAGTAGCCACACCGATAGAGACTTTCATTTGGGCGATTTTCATAGCTCGTAACACTCCTTCCGAGAGTTGGTAGACGTGCGAGCCGGTCAGGCTCAGAGGGGAATGCCCTGCTAAAACACTGGTTATGATCGCGGCGACGCTTGCCGAATAGGCAGCGGGAGCCGCTTTGGCGGCATGGGTGGAGAGTAGCGCGGCCAGAGCAACGCCCGGAACGACGACGCCCTCTTTCCCGAAGAACGCACGCATCTTTTCTAAGGCCCGCATCACGCGCTTGCGGGCCGCCTCTTCCGACAGCCCTAGAGCCGCGCCAGCCTCGGCGAAGGAGAGACCCTGGAAGAAGCGCAAGAGGACGCACGCGCGCTCGCCCTCCCGGAGTGCGGCAAGGGCGCTGTTCAGGACAGGCTCGATCTCGGTCCAAGCCGCGTCCCCCGCCCCTTCCTCTTGTTGCTGCATCGCCTGGGCCGCTTTCTCCTCATAGTGCCGACGCCGCTGCTGGCGCGTCCGGGCGTTCTGGGCGGCGAAGCGGGCCGTGCGGAACAGCCAGCCCGGCAGGGCGGTCTTGGAGCGGAAGGCCGGGGCGGTGCGAGCGAGCAGCAGGAAGACAGCCTGCGTCACGTCCTGCGCCAGTTCGGTGTCGTGGACCTCGCGCAGACAGACCGAGTAGACCAGGCCCAGGTAGCGCGCCGTCAGGGCGGCGAACGCGTCCTGTGAGTCTTCTTGGGCGTAGCGGCGCAGGAGCAGCCAATCCGGGGTCATGTTCGTCTTCTCTTCCATCTTTTCCCGTCCTTCTGGTATACAGTTTACGCCCAAACGCCGAACCGGACAGGTTTTTAGAAGAAGTTTTTTCGAGCCTCTTCCCCAGATATGGAAAAGGAGCCGGGGGAGATTATCCCCCGGCCCCACGCTGTCCCACCTGATGCCCTCTACTTAGCCGCCGGCACCGTGAAGGTGCTGTCCGGAATGTCTTCGTTTAGGCGCTCTTTTGTAAACCGCTCGTCGT
>JANLUQ010000439.1:0-6673 GCA_031363565.1 Armatimonadota bacterium
TCGGCGGGGACCCGAAGCAGATCACCGACTGGTGGTACGTCGGCGACAGCGCCCCCGACGGGCGATTTAACTACCGCTACGTCAACGTGACACCGCGATGAACAAGAGGGTGCGACGAATCGCATCCCTATGGTTCATACACCCGCGACGGTTCATACACCCGCAAAGGCGGGACAACACCCCATGCTCAAACCAAAAACCCTTCTCATCAGCCTTGCCGTCCTGTCTCTTGGCGCGTCCGTCCGCGCCGCCCCGATACCGGTGGGCGGCGTACAGCTTCAGCCGAACGGCATGACTTTAGCGATGCCGCGCGGAGCATTGCGCCTCCAAGTGCTGACGCCGCGAATCGTCCGCGTCACCTACAGCCCGACCGGCGCGTTTCCCGCGTCGCGCGTGCCGGTCGTGATTGGCCGGTTTGCGCCGACGCCGTTCCATCTCACGCGGGATGCACAGAGCGTGACGCTTGCGACAAGTCTGATGCGGGCGCAGGTGGACCGGAAGACAGGCGCGGTGCGGTTCCTGGACGCGGGGGGCAAGGCGTTCCTGTCCGAGATGCCCGGCGGACGTCGCCTGACGGCGACGACTTTGGACGGGCCGACGCCCGAAGCGGCATACACGTCGGCGCAGTCGTTCGTGCTGCCCGCCGATGAAGGTATTTATGGGCTGGGCCAGCATCAGGACGGCCTGATGGACTACCGGGGCAGCGGCGTGACCTTGGAGCAGGTCAACCGGGAGGTCGCCATCCCGTTCCTGGTGTCGAGCCGGGGCTACGGGGTGCTTTGGAACAACCCCGCGCACGCGGAAGTCTCGGTCGGGGCGGGCGTGGGTGTCCCAATCCCTACCACACAGTTGTTCACGGCGGGCGGCAAGAGGGGCGGGCTGACGGCGGAGTATTTCCAGGGCCAGGATTTGAAGACGCTGGTGGCGACGCGCGTAGATGCCGGGGTAGATTTCGATTGGAAGGCGGCTCCAGTCGCGGGGCTGGGGTTGGAGAATTTCAGTGTCCGCTGGACTGGACAGGTCTCGGCGGGGGCGGAGGGCGACTATACTTTTGTCACCACAAGCGACGACGGCGTCCGGCTGTGGGTTGACGGCAAGCAGGTCATAGACGACTGGAACGTCCACGCCGCCCGCGCGGACACGGCGACGGTGCGGCTGGCAGCGCACAGCCGCCACGCAATCCGCATGGAGTATTTCCAGAACACGCGCGACGCCGTCGCCCAGCTCCAATGGCGACCGCCGGGCGGAACCCCCACCCTCGCCTGGTCGTCGGAAGCAGCGGACACGGTTGACTACTACGTCTTTTACGGCCCAAAAATAGACGCGGTCATCGCGGCCTACCGACAGGCCACCGGGGAAGCCCCCCTGCCACCCAAGTGGGCGCTGGGGTTCTGGCAGAGCAAGGAGCGCTACAATTCGCAGCAGGAGTGGCTGGACATCGCCGCCGAGTACCGGACGCGCCGCCTGCCGATTGACAACTTGGTGCAGGACTGGTTCTACTGGAACCCATACCCATGGGGATCGCACAAATTCGACCCGAAGCGCTACCCGGACCCGGCTGCGGGCATCGCGGCCCTGCACGACAAATACCACCTGCACCTGATGATCTCCGTCTGGGGTAAATTCGAGCCGGGCAGCCCAGATAACCCGGATACCAACTACGACGCGATGAGCGCGAAAGGCTTCCTGTATCCGGCGTTGGGCGAGAACGCCCATTATTACGACCCCCACAACCCCGGCGCCCGCGCGCTCTATTGGGACCTGATGCGGGGCCAGATATTCGACAAGGGCGTGGACGCCTGGTGGCTGGACGCCTCCGAACCCGAAGTAGACATGCGGGCCTATCGCCGCGTTCCGACCTCGGCAGGTCTGGGGGCGCGCGTCTTGAACGCCTTCCCCCTGATGCACACCATGGGCGTTTCGGAGGGCCAGCGCGCCGCCGCGCCGAACAAGCGCGTCTTCATCCTGACACGTTCGGCCTACGCGGGTCAGCAGCGGACCGGCGCGGCGACCTGGTCGGGGGATATCACGGCCTCATGGGACGTGTACGCCCACCAGATCCCCGCCGGGCTGAACTTCTGCCTGTCCGGCATCCCCTACTGGACCACGGATATCGGCGCGTTCTTTGTCAACTATCCCAGCGGCAATGCCAGCCCCGAGTATCGCGAGCTGTTCACGCGCTGGTTCGAGTGGGGATCGTTTTGCCCCATCTTCCGCGTCCACGGCACCTCGACCGCCAAGGAAATGTGGCGCTTCGGGCCGGAGACGCAGGCGACGCTGCTCCAATACGACAATCTGCGCTACCGCCTGATGCCATACATTTACTCGCAGTCCTGGCAGGTGACGCACAGCGGCGCAACATTGATGCGCGCGCTCGTCTTCGACTTCCCAAAGGACCGGACCGCCCGCGAGAGCCGCGATGAGTTCCTGTTCGGGCCGTCCCTTCTGGTCTGCCCGGTCATTCAGCCCGGCGCGACCACACGCCGTGTTTATCTGCCTACCAGCACGTCCTGGACCGACTTCTGGACTGGCCAGACCCTCCAAGGCGGCCAAACCATCACCGCCGCCGCCCCGATTGACCGAATGCCCCTGTACGTCAAGGCCGGGACCATTCTCCCGATGGGGCCATATTTGCAGTACGTCGGGGAGAAGCCTGCCGACCCCATCGAGATTCGTGTCTACCGGGGCGCAAGCGGTGCGTTCACGCTTTATGAGGATGAAGGGGATAACACGGGCTACGAGCGCGGGCTGTATACGACCATTCCTCTCACTTGGAACGAGGCGGCGCATACCCTGACACTCGGCGCGCGGGCGGGCCATTTTCCGGGGATGCTAGCGAAGCGCACGTTCCATATTGTCTGGGTAGGTCCGGGCCGGGGTGTCGGCGTCGCGCCCAGTGTGGCGGTTGACCGAAGCGTGACGTATGATGGGCGGGCGGTTGCGGTCAAGGACAAGGGATGAGTCGGCCCCCCGCCCCTCTTCCGCAAGCGGGGGAGGGCGGGGGGGCCGACCTAATGCCCTGCTGCCAGAGTCACCATGCCCGCTAGGTCGCGCGTCATGTCCGGCAATGCGACCTCGACGGAACCTTCGTGCGCCACAGCTTTCGCTGGGGCAATCTCGCGGCCCTGCCACGGGTCCCACAGGCGGACGGTGTAGCGTCCCGGAGCCAAGCCGGTCAGGATCAGCGTTGCTTTGGCAGGCGTCGCAGCGCTGCGGTCGCGGGCGTAAGCCCAGAAGATGGCGTGGTGAGCATCGCCTTTGGCCAGCGCGGCGACGGGCGGGGCGTAATGGGTAACGGCCAACCGATGAACGACGAACCAGTCCGCGCCGGTGTTGAACACCGTGACGCGGTGCAGCCCTGCCGGGAGGTCCACCGAGAGCGTCTGCGCCGCATCATGGTCGGCATTGGCGGCGGGGAAGTCCGCTTCCGCGCCCAGCTTGCCGTCTACGGTCAGGACGGGGTGGGCACCAGCTTTGGCGACGTTACCGATGTCGAGCCGGAACTGGTTTGGGGCGGGGCAGTCCAGCACGAACACGATCGGGCGGGGCATCATGTCGCGGTGGTTCTTGCCCTGGAAGAAAGACGGGACGCCGGACAGGTCGGGCGTCCGGCCATCGGGAGACAGGGTGACGGTCTCGCGCGTGGCTTTCTCGAAGCCGCCGGGGGGGGTGAGGGACAGGTCACCCAGCGTGCCAGTTGTCCGCACGCGCGGGCTGAGGGCGGCCAGGCCGGGGTAGTGGCCCACGGAGAACAGGCGCAGGAAGCCCGAGGCCGAGGCGTACTGCGGCCACCAGGTATGGGGGATGACCTGATCCCAGTACCAGAACTGGCCCGCTCCGGCTGTCGGGGCCATGAGCGACGACCACAGGCCATCGTGCAGGAAGGACTCGGTCATATCCCTCCGGGCGTTGCCCGGCCCCCACTCCGCCGTGAACAGAGGCACATCGGCCCCGCGCTGGGCGGCAAAGAAGGAAACGATGTCGCTGGGGTAGGTATGCACCTGGTCATAATCCAGGCCGATGTGGGCCAGCGGGTCGTCGGCGGGCGAGTTGCTGGTCGTCACCAAATGGTGGTTGATGTCCTCGGCGCGGACCGCCAGCGCCATCTCCTTGTGCCAGTTGACGACGTCCTCGAAGTGGCTCCGGGCCTCGGTGATATTTTGGACCTCGTTGAACAGCTCCCAGCCCATCAGATGCGTGGAATAGCCCCAGCGGGCGACGATGTAGCGGTATTTGTTCCGGGTCAGCAGCCGCGCCCGTGAGTCGATAAAGAAATCATCGGGGCGTGCCAAAAACCCGCCATTGGCTTTGTTGAAGGGGTTATCACGCCAGTTCGGGTCGGTCTTCTCAGTGTACGGACCGTGGTGCTGCAAGGTCATCTGGATGAAGACGCCGTTCTTGTCGGCGGCGTCCATGATCGTATCCCAGCGGCGGGCAGCAGCCATGTCGTACCGACCAATCGGGGGGTTCTGCGCCTTATCCGATGTCCACTCCAGGTTCTTGCCGTCCCAATAGGTCATCCAGACACGCGCCCAGTTCATCCCCGCCGTGCGCATCTTGGCGAAGGCCGGCGCGTAGCCGGGCATCTGCTGATTTGTCCAGGCGGCATCCATGCCCAGCGGGTAGAAGGTCCGGCCATTGTCAAAGACGAACCGCTGGACGACCTTCGGATCGCGCCGGACGAAGCCGAACGAGGCGGAGGGGACGCACCGGAAGCGGGCCGGGCTGAGGCCGACGGCCGCGACATCCTGCCCATTGCGACGGACGCTCAGGGCGTACAGGCCGGGCCGCGTCGGGGCAAATCGGACGCGCCAGCGGTCACCGTCCCAGAAGGCGGGCACGGAGACTGGGGCGTCCCCCGGCCCGGCGAATGTCACCTGCACGTCGTTATCGGCGGGGTCAAAAGGGTTGCCAGACTGGACGGGGAGCGTCCAAGACGCCTCGAATTTGGCATAGCGCGGGACGGCCGGAGTTGGTGCGGTCTGCGCTATGAGGAGGCCGGGGATCAGGAGAAGAGGCAGAAGAGCAAGGAGAGGTCGAAGCATCATAGTTCCTCTGTAGAACAAAACCGCCCGGCAGATCACCATGGTCTGCCGGGCGTGGGTTCAGCAGCCCCGATTTACTGGTAGCTGAAAGTCGCGGCGACTCCGCCGTCGGAGTAGCCGGTGCCCGCCGCACAGCGGGTGCTGCCGAAGGGGCCACAGCTCGCATCCCCGGTGATCGCGAAGTCTGCGGCGTTCTGGTCGTGTGCGCTGCCCCCAGCAGAGACGGAGCTGGCCCGGAAGTACTTCGCGTGGTCGTCGGCCATCAGGAAGTTAGAGCCGTCCGCGTGCCGACCCGTCGGCGCAAGGAACTGGCCGTTCTTCATGCTATTACGCATATACCCGGTGGCGAATTTTGGTAGTGGTTTCATGAGTGTTGTTGGCTCGCAGCCACGCCGGGTGCCATCTGCGTGTTGTAGTGGTGCAGGAACAGCCGCAGGCAAGTCTCATGCATCTCGTCCGACTTGCTGAACGAGAGCGTCTGCCGCACGAACCGGGCCAGGCGCTGGCGCAGCGTGTTGTTGAAGCGCTCGACGTGATTGGTCTGGCCGCTACCCTTGCCGCAGGCGACGTGCTGCCCCTCCGGCACCACCTTCTGATACGCCTCCCAGAAGTCCGTGAACGTCAGCGCGTGGCGCAGCCCGCGCGGGACGCGCTCCCACAGCAGGCGGCAGGTCCGCACGCCCCGGTCGCCGACGGCACCTTCCAGGTCTGCCAGTGCAGTACGCGACGACCTGCCGGGTGCGGCGGCAGAGCGCGAGCCAGACCCACCGCTTGTTCCTGCGCCGCGCGACGAGCGACCAGAGTTCGTCCAGAGTTCGTCCAGTTCCAGCACGTCATCGGGGCGAGCGGGAGCCAGAGCCTCGGGGAGCGGCGGCAACTGGCGGGCTTTTTTTAGCCAGCCACTCAGGGTGTTGCGCCCGATGCCGAAGAGGCGGCATACACCGCGCATGGAGGCGCGCTCCTGGTAGGCCGCGAGCGCGCGGGCCTGGATCTCCGCGCGCCGGGCGCGATGGCCCACCTGCTCCTGGGCGCCCTGGAAGGTGCGGCGGCAGTCGTGGCAGCGGTAGCGCTGGCGGCCGGCTTTGTCTTTGCCGTGGCGGATGACGTTCTGGCTCTGGCAGTGGGCGCAGTGAAGGACCTGGATGACCATGTTCGGAGTCTACCCAGCGGATGAGACAACAACACCCTTGAAACCACTACCAAAAAATGGCCGTCTACACTTGAAAACTGACGGTTACTCAGGCGTCCGTCTTAAAAGTGCTTTTCGAGATGCCTGTCCCGCCGCTCTAGCTGTTCTCATACTGTTCTCAGAGAAAGTCCAACGCTCGCAGAGGAGACCCTCTCATGACACGCCCCCAGATTCTCTGCATCCGAACCCGATTGGCTTTGGCCGCCGCCGCTCTGTGCCTAGCCCTGCCGCTCCTGCTTCTGAGGCCCCCATCCCGCCTCGGCCGCCCAGAAGACGGCTCTCCATTGCGTCACCGGCCCCCTGGGCACGGTGCCCGGCCAGACCGCCGAAATGGCCTTCTTCCTGCCAGGAACCCCGTCCGTCGACCGAGTGCCCGCCCGTGTGCGGCTGGTGCTGTTGAATGCGATCACAGGCGAGCAACTGGCCTCGAAAGACTTCC
>JANLUQ010000512.1:0-9150 GCA_031363565.1 Armatimonadota bacterium
GTGTCGCTGAGTTCCGGCACGGACAGGATATCGCGCAGCAGCCCACGCGTGAAGCCGACCGAGCCGGCCCCAATCATCGCGATCTTCAAGGTCATGGTAATGTCTCCTCTGATGTCTGCGGATATTATATCACGCGCGCCCCTTGGCGGCAAGAGGGGCCGGGTGTTCCCCAGGGCAACTGCCCATGCAGGGCAGGCACAGGGGGAAAGGGGAAGGATGGGCAGGCACGGGGGCCTGCCTCTATGCCCCGGGGAATCGGTAGTGGCAACCCCCCATGGCTGCCCTTTGTCGGTCGTGGTTGCCCGGCGCGTATGATCGCTCTGGGGTGTTCTCTGGTGCCGAAGCCGAGCTGGATTAATGCCTGCCCTGGTGATTCCCTTTGCCGAGAAGAGTACCCATCCCCACGCGTGCGGTCTCATTGGACGGGGCGAGGTGCAGTGCCTCTTGATACTGCGTGATGGCTTCGCTCTTCCTGCCTTAACTCGCCAGCAGGCCCGCCAGGTTGAGGCGGACGTTCACATCGCCCGGTGCCAGTCGGACCGCCTCCAAGAGCTGATCCGTCGCCTCGGCAGTGCGGCCCTGCTTGACCAGCAGGAGCGCCAGCGTGCTGCGCGTCGTCAGGTCGTTTGCTCCGAGCCGGATTGCTTGCTGCAAATGCATTGTGGCTTCTGGGAGTCTGCCCTGATGGGCCAGCAGCAGCCCGTAGTTGTCCTGCTCAGGCCCGATGTCGGGGTTGACACTCAGCGCTTGTTCCAACACGGTCGCACCGTTGTCCCAGGTCTCTACCTGTGCGAAGCTCAGGGAGGCCCAAAGGACAATGATTCCGGCAAAGGTGAGAAGGACCAGCCTGCCCCGATGCCGCGTCAGGAAGTGAGCTACCGCCAAGGAAGGCCCAAGCAGGGCCAGGTAGAGGTAACGGTCAGCTGCCGTGGAGTAGTGCTGAAAAACAGAGGGGACAAAGCCAAGGGTCGGCAGAAGGAACGTCAGGAAGAGGCCGGCTGAGACCGCCAGCCATGGCCGGCGTTTTCGCAGCCGCCAGACAGCGACGCCCAGAGCGAACGGGATCAGCCAGGTCAGGTAACCCCAAGAGTGCCCGAGCACAAACGATGGGCTTCGGCCATAGTCCACCGAGAGGTTGATCGGCAGGAACAACTTGTACAGATAGAATGCCACGGTGTCGCCCGCGACTAAGAACCGCTCCCAGAAGGGGAGGAACAGGCTGGCCGATCTGCCCGTTTCTGGGGAGGTCGTGATGGGAATCCATAAGAGTGCTACGGCCAGCCATGGCCCTAGCGTCCGGACGTAGTCCCGGCGCGGCAGGTCCGCATACCATTGCGCCAGCACCCAAGCCGCCAGGGGAATTGCCACCGCCTCCGGCTTCGAGAGCAGGGCCAGCAGGAAGAAGAGGGTCGCCAAGAGGTAGCTGCGCCGCCCCCACCGCCCGTCCTGCTTCCTGACTGCCGCGAAGGTGAGGTACTGCCGGAGCGCCAGCAGGCTGAACGTACCGCAGAGAAGGCCGTGCATGGCCGAGATCCAGGCCACCCCCTCCACCTGTGCCGGGTGCAAGGCGAAAACTAGTGCGCCACCCGCTGCCGCCCAGTGCTGCCTGACCAGGAGACGCAGGAGTGAGAAGACCAAAACCGTGTTGATCAGGTGCAGCAGCAGGCTCGCCAAATGAAAAGCGTGAGGGTTAAGGCTGGTCGCGCCACCACCGAAGACCGGCACAGGCGTGGGAAACCGGGCGAGGCCGGCGATCACCGCCCAATAAGTGTAAGCGAGGGGACGGTAGACCTCCTGATAAGAATGCTCCCAGAGTTGCAGAAGATGAGCCGGCGTTACCGGGTTGTAAAGTGGGTTGGCATAGACCATCCGGTCGTCATCCAGCACGACGAAGTCTTGAACAGACACCGGTGAGTAGACAAGGGCCGTGAGCGCGACGAGCAGCGCTGGAATGAAACGCTCGGGCTTGTTCGGGAAGCGCAACTAAACGGTATCTCCTGCCGCCCCGCACCGGCCGGCTGGACAACAGTTCGCTGGATGCCTCCCCAATTCCTGCAAGGAAGGTGCTGTGCGTACAGGCGGGCATCAAGGCCAAGCAGAAGCGGGCCGGCTGGGACGACGACCACCTGACGAGGGTACTCACCAACTAAGATGCGCTGGCTCTGATGGGGTTTCTTCCGCCCCTTGCCGCCCACATCCATTCTCAGGTATACTTACACGCGGTTTCCCGCTCCGCTTCAATGACGCGGGCCGACTGTGTGCATCATTTTTGCGAAAACGAACCGCCCACGGAGGCGACATGGAAGACGAGGACGAGCAGGAGGTTGATCTGCCGACCGAAGAGGAGTGCGCCCGGCTTGGTGAAATCGTTTCCTCTGCCTTCGTAGAACCTCGTGTCTTGGGGTGGAAAGGTAAAGCCGCTCAGGCCGCCGATCTGGCCGAAGCATTCCACAATCCCTCGCGCGAGATGTACGGCTACGGACAGGTTCAACTGGCGGATCATACGCGGCATGTTGCAGTGGTACGAAGAAAAGTGGCCGGGCCCACGCCACAGATATATTGCCATGCCCGACGAGATACACCATTGATGTAGAGTCAGGCGAGTATGAGGTCGGCGACGACTCTCCGGCCGCGAACAAGCGCGCCCTCGCCAGGCACCTCGGAGCGGCGTTGTACGGCATCCGCGTTGGGTTCCCCTTCGTTGAAAGCATCGGCCTGTAGAAACCTATGCCTGATGAACGCCGTACGGCGGAAGACCTTGCCTCATCCTTCGCTGACCTGGATGGGTACATCCTACAGAACCCCGCGGAAGGACACCCCAAGGCGACGGTGTGCGGGTTCGTGTTCTTCAATCGTTTATCCAGGAAAACTTAGATCCGCTGGACGATCCTAGATGCGGCGTTGGCCTATGGTACAGTGCCGATGCTAATGTCGTCTATCTGGACATCGCAGTAATCTTGCCGGACCGACACGAAGCAATCGCATGAACCTTGCGGTACAACCAGATCTGAGGGGCGAGACGCCGACTGCCCCTGCGGGCGGGAGAGAATCCCTGTCTTAATCTTCCGGTCGCAGACCGGTTGGCCGCAGGCCCCCCAGACCTGCCGTTCACGGCGGGGCGGCACCAAGCGCCATTTTACGTGGCAGGTTCCGGTACCGGATAAAGATCTATTCGAGCGGCTACCAAAAACGGGACAATCAACATTGCCCAGAGCGATATAACGCAGATCACCCTCCCGCCCGTGCGGGAATCAAGAACGAAAGTACGACACTAGAGGAGAAACGAATGTCAGACACCAAGCGCGTGTGGCTCTTTGAAGAGGGCAACGCAACGATGCGTGATGAACTGGGCGGCAAGGGCGCGAATCTTTGCGAGATGAGCAACATCGGATTGCCCGTCCCTCCCGGCTTCACCATCACGACCGATACTTGTAACGAGTACACCCGGAACGGTGGGCACTTCCCCGACGGCCTAATGGACGAGATCAAGGCCGCCCTCGCCGCCGTCGAGTCCAAGACCGGCAAGAAGCTGGGCGTTGCGGCGAACCCGCTGCTCGTCTCGGTCCGGTCGGGTGCCAAGTTCTCCATGCCCGGTATGATGGACACCGTTCTGAACCTCGGCCTGAACGATGCGACTGTGGAAGGGCTGATCAAGCTGACCGGCAACGAGCGGTTCGTCTATGACAGCTACCGGCGCTTCCTGATGATGCTCTCGGATGTCGCCTACTCTGATGGCACCAATCACCTCGCCAAGCACGACTTCGAGCATATCTTCACGGATATGAAGAGAAGCCTGGGCGTCACCGAGGACCTTCAAGTCAACGGCGCACAGCTCAAGCAGCTTTGTGAAACCTACAAGGCGCATATCAAAACGAACGCCGGCCACGAGTTCCCGCAGGACCCGATCGTCCAGCTCCAGGACTCGGTCGCCGCCGTCTGGAAGTCCTGGAACAATGACCGCGCCATCCTCTACCGGCAGCGCGAGAAGATTTCGGACGACCTTGGTACGGCCGTCAACATTCAGTCCATGGTCTTCGGCAACCAGGGCGAGGACTGCGGGACCGGCGTCGCCTTCACCCGCAACGCCTCCGACGGCACCAAGGAAGTCTTCGGCGAGTATTTGATGAACGCCCAGGGCGAGGACGTCGTCGCCGGCGTTCGCACCCCCATGCCCATCTCTCTGCTCAAGACCCAAAACCCCGAGATGTACCGCCAGTTCGACGAGATCTGCTCCCGCTTGGAGCTGCACTATAAGGACATGCAGGACATCGAGTTCACCATCGAGCACAACAAGCTGTTCATCCTGCAGTGCCGGTCGGGCAAGCGCACCGGCCCTGCCGCCGTCAAGATCGCCGTGGACCTCGTCAATGAGGGCCTGATCTCCAGGGAAACCGCGCTGGCCCGCATCAACCCTGAACTGCTAGACCAGTGCCTGCATCCGATCATCAAGCCGGGTGCCAAGTACACCCTGCTCGCCACCGGCCTCCCTGCCGGACCGGGCGCTGCCACCGGCATCGCCGTCTTCGATGCCACCCGTGCCGCCGAGATGGGTAAGGGCGGCGAGGGCAAGCGCGTCATCCTCGTGCGTGCCGACACCTCCCCTGATGACCTCAAGGGGATGCTGGCCGCTGAAGGCGTCCTGACCGAGCGCGGTGGCATGACCTCGCACGCGGCATTAGTCGCGCGCGGCTTCGGCATCCCCACCGTGGCCGGCTGCTCCGACATCTCGGTCGGCCCCCGCTCGTTCACCGTGAACGGCAAGACCATCAATGAAGGCGACCCCATCTCGCTGAACGGCACCCTGGGCGAAGTCATTGACGGGACCGTTGAGGTCGTGGACCCCGAGATGACCGGCGAGTTCGGCATCCTGCTCGGCTGGGCCGACGATGTCAAGCGGCTGGGCGTTCGTACCAACGCCGACACGCCGGAGGATGTCGCCCTCGCCATCAAGTTCGGGGCGGAAGGCGTTGGCCTATGCCGCACTGAGCACATGTTCTTCGCCGAGGACCGCCGCCCCATCGTCCAGGCCATGATCCTGGCCGCGACCGAGGAGGACCGCAAGGTCCAGCTCGATCTGCTGCTTCCGTTCCAGCGCAACGACTTCCAGGGCATCTTCGAGGCCCTCGGCAGCCGCCCCGCCACCATCCGGCTGATTGACCCGCCGCTGCACGAGTTCCTGCCCTCCATGGACTCTCTGATCGCCGAGGTCGCCACCCTCAAGGCCACCCATCCGGGCAGCCCGGAGCTTGCCGAGAAGGCCGATCTGCTGCATAAGGTCGAAGGGATGCACGAGATCAATCCCATGATGGGCCTGCGCGGCTGTCGCCTGTCCATCGTCTTCCCCGGCATCGTCGAGATGCAGACGCGGGCGATCCTCGAAGGTGCCATCGCTGCCAAGAAGAATGGGGCCGACCCGCACCCGGAGATCATGATCCCGCTCGTCGGCCACGTCAACGAGCTGAAGGCCGTCCGCACCAACCTGGAGCGGGTCGCAAAGCAGGTCACCGAGTCCAACGGTGAGACCATTGACTACATGTTCGGGACCATGATCGAGATCCCGCGCGCCGCCCTTACCTCGGATGAGATCGCCGAGGAGGCCGAGTTCTTCTCGTTCGGCACCAATGACCTGACCCAGATGACCTTCGGGTTCAGCCGCGACGACTCGGATAAGTTCCTGAAGCCCTATGTCGCCCAGAAGATCCTCCCCGGCGACCCCTTCGAGTCCATTGACCAGGGCGGCGTCGGCAAGCTGATGGAGATCAGCGTCGCGCTGGCCAAGAAAGTCCGCCCGAACATCAAGCTGGGCATCTGCGGCGAGCACGGCGGCGAGCCGGCCTCGGTCGGCTTCTTCCACACTATCGGCCTGAACTACGTCTCCTGCTCCCCCTACCGCGTCCCCATCGCGCGCCTGGCCGCAGCCCAGGCCAACCTTGCCGACAGCGGCAGTGGCCGCGACCGCTGACCTCCGCTTCCAAAGCCCCGCCGCAAGGCGGGGCTTTTTCTTTATCCACCGCGTGGTATAATCACGGTGAGCCGTAACAATCATGCCAAGCAAACCAGCGGATCTCTGGAAGCGAACGGCCCTCGTAACGCTGGACACTGCGAAGTCTCTGCGCGCCCATCCTGACTCCCGTTCCTGTGTCAGCCGCATCTATTACGCGGCCTATCAAGCGGCGGCCTCGGTAAGCATCGCGCATGGGGACGCGGCGCAGTTTCCACCGGGGTGGAATAACCCATCGCACCAGCAGCTGCCGGACCTAGTGCAGAATAACGCCGACTTTACCCCGTCGGCGCGGCGCATGGCGGCCCGCATCCTGCGCCTACTGCGGAACTTCCGGGAAGATGCAGACTACCGCCCCGGCAGGACCGTAGATGCCGTCACGGTCAAGACCGCACTTCTAGCGGTCGCCACTCTGTTCGAGGTCCTGGAGCTAAACGATGATAACGACTGAAACCCTTTCCCCGCAGGAAGTCGCCGCCCGTGTGCGGCCCTATGTGACCGACAGGCACATCGGCGACATCGCCTTGCAGGTAGACGACGCCCGTATCCACCTCCGCAACGGCTACTGGAACATCCCCGTCCGCCCCTCCCGCTGGCCCGACCCGCTGTTCCCGTACTATGAGGCGCTGGCCGAGATCGAAGACCAGGTTCAAGAGGGTGAGGGCCTGAAAGTGACTATCGCCTCCGGCGAGCCGATGACAGAGTAGGGCATCCCGATGAAGTTCGCGTAGGCGCTGACACTCAGGGCGGACGGGCGGAAGAGGCTGAAACGGCTGCGGGAGTCACTCGCCACATTTGCCCAGGAATGGGAGCGTCAGCTCAAGCACCCCTTGCGGTGAAAAGATACGGAGTTCGCGGCGGGGTGACCGCCTTAGAGAAGAGATCAAGAATGGAACTCGATCATGTGGCCGTGCCGTCGCGGGACATCGCGGCCTCGGTGGACTGGTATGTGCAGGAATTAGGCGCCGAAGTGCTGTATCAGGACGCGACGTGGGCGTTCCTGAAGCTGGGGCAGGGGAAACTGGCTTTGGTGACGCCGACGCAGCACCCGCCGCATACCGCCGTTCGGGTGGACGAGGCGACTTTGGAACAGGCATCAAACAGCGCGGGTAAGGCTGTGGATCGGCACCGGGACGGGACGAAGGGGATCTATGTCAGCGACCCGGACGGCAACCAGGTGGAGCTGATCTGTTATCCGGCGGGCGAGACGGTGTACGACAGCAAGTAATGTGGAGCAGTGGTGCGGGAGAATGAGGCTGCTGCCAGGACAAGCCAGCAGCCGATCAGTTCGGCACTATGGAGTCAGAAGAGTCACCAGGCGCCGGCAGTGGCGACTTTCCAGATAGGGCGGGCGTTCGTCAGATCGTCCTCGTTGGCAAACGTGTAGCCCACCTCGCGGATATCCAGCAGCGCGAGACTGCTCCAAGGGATGCAGTAGACATCATTGGACAGGCGACTGACATTCGAATTGGCGATCAACTCCTCACAACCCTCAGCGCGATCGTTGGCGGTGCGAAACTTGATGTAGGCGTTTCTCACGCACGGCTCCTTTCTTGAAGTTCTCTGTTCTCTCCTGCACAATCCATGCCAACAGCCTCGTATCGCGGAAAAGTTATAAAAAGAAGTGTAACCGGCAGTAGGGCGACATGTGATTGACAGCGGGCGCGCTCTGTGGTATGATGAATTCACCGGAGCCGATACCCTGACTACCTTTTCTGGAGCCTCTCGGGGGGCCGCTTCCGCTTTTTTGTTTATCAGTCTTTTTTGTTTGTTCAAAGCATCGAAGGAATCGAGGAAGGCAGCGCACATGCTCATGCAAGACGACGAGATCGTTCTGTCTCCGGCCAAGTACAAGGAGCTGGAAGAAGAACTAGAGCAACTGAGCACCGTGGGAAAGCGCGAGATCCGCGAGCGCCTGGAGATCGCCCGGTCATTAGGCGACCTGAGCGAGAACTTCGACTACCACGACGCCAAGCGCCAGCAGGGGTTCCTGGACAGCAAGATCAACAACATCAAGCAGCTGCTGGAGCGCGCCAAGATCGCCGATTATATCGCCGGCGGCGAGATCGTCATGCTCGGCTCCAAAGTGGCCGTCCGGGACGAAGACGGCGATAATGCCGAGTATACCATCGTCGGCGTCATGGAGGCTGATGCTATGCAGAACCGCATCTCGAATACCTCCCCGATGGCGAGGTCGCTGATGGGCCAAACCATCGGCGACAAGGTCGAGGTGCAGGCCCCCGGCGGCGTCATCCGATTTGAGATAGTTTCTGTGTGTTGATAGACTTCTGGGTATACTGCCTTAAGAACACTGACTCAGAACACTGACTTAGAACGGCGAACCCCACTGATTGGACACACTAGCCACCGTGCCGCAGGCCCCCGAACAATTCTCCTCCGAGCGATCCGCGCCCGAGCGACCCGCATCCGAGGGTCTGCACTCCCCGCCCGGCTTTCTGGCCGTCGCCGAGACAATGCGCCAAGTTGCCGAGGGAATCGAAACGGTCATCGTCGGCAAGCGCCCCGCCATTGACCTGGCCCTGACCGCCTTCCTTGCCGGTGGGCACTTGCTGATCGAGGACATCCCCGGCGTCGGCAAGACCACACTCGCCAAGGCCCTCGCCCGCGCCCTCGGCCTGGTCTTCAAGCGTGTCCAGTTCACGCCCGACCTGCTGCCCGCCGACATCACCGGCACGACCATCTTCAACCAGAAGACCGCCCAGTTCGAGTTCCGGGAAGGACCCGTGTTCGCCAACATCGTCCTGGCCGACGAGATCAACCGGGCCACCCCCAAGACCCAGTCCAGCCTGCTGGAGTGCATGGAGGAGCAGCAGGTGACGACCGACGGCATCACCTACACCCTGCCTCACCCCTTCTTCGTCATCGCCACCGAGAACCACATCGAGTCGCACGGCACTTATCCGCTGCCCGAGGCCCAGCTTGACCGCTTCCTGCTGCGCCTTTCCCTGGGCTACCCGGATGCCGCCGAAGAGAGCCGGATACTCGCCCAGCAGACCCGCGTCCGCCCGCTCGACTCGCTCCAGTCCATCACGACCCGCGAGGACATCCTGCGCCTCCAGGAAGAGGCTCGGTCGGTCTTTGTCACGCCCGCCCTGCGCGACTACATCGTCGCCCTCGTCGGGGCCACC
>JANLUQ010000520.1:0-9818 GCA_031363565.1 Armatimonadota bacterium
CCGTCATCACGCGACAGTCCGGCGGCACTCGGGTGATAGCAACGGCCAGTGCCTTGTCGCTGTCTATCAGGTGGAACCACCGCTGCGACAGGAACTCCTCGGCGGTTGCTACTTCTCCGACGTAATCTGTCCGCCCCGCCGTTGCCACGGTCCAGCGGGCATGGGGCGCATCCCCAAACTCCGTCCGCCAGACGATCTCCGGCGCTTTCTCATCTAACTTGCCGAAGACATAGCCGCCGATGCCGAAGTCGCAGATTAGCGTGGGAGACGTGATAGCAAGCAGCAGGGTAAAAATCACTTCATCCTGTGCTTTCGGTTCTCGTACTTTGTGGGTGACAGTCGCCCAGGACTTGCAGGCTGTAATTTCTGTATGCGTGCCACAGGCCGTGTCGTCGGGATAACGGCGTGAGCCGCCCACCCATGCGGTCACAGTCGAGAAATCAGGTGCCGCGTGGTAGAACAAGTCCCCGTCTTTCGGCAGTTCCCCGTTACGGGAGATACTCAGGCGGTCCCTCAATAACGAAATGCCGTCGTAGATGACCTCATGAATCGTCCCGTCGCAGTGCAGGCTGATCTGGAACCGCTTCTGCCGGTTGATGAGGAGCCTAGTATCGCTCTGTTTTGTGAGGCGAAGCGGGTCGTCGAGTGACGCAGTGGATTGGCCTTCCGTTAAAACCAGTTCGCGCTCGGCATGGGGATCAAGCGAAACAGCAAAGTCGAGCCGGAACCGGCCTGAATGCGTCACTTGCAATGGGAGGTCGTTCTCCCCATCTGATAGCCGAAGGTGCTGAAGAGGGGTATCCGGCGGGAGTGCGACATGCGCTGTCAACGGATACAAAAACCGCCGGATGCCTGCTGTCTCACGGACGCGGATACGGGCTAGAACGTCGCTCATTTCGACAGTGCCTCCTCGAATATCGCGGCGATGTGGTCTACGGTATACTGCGTCGCCCCCTGGCTGCCCTCGAAGACCGAGTAGGCGGCTTTGCCCATCGCCGCCCGCGCGTCGGCGTCTTGCAGCAGGCGCACGAAAGCGTCGGTGAGCTGCTGCGTCTGCGCCTCTCTATCGGACTCGTCGGCGGAAATCTGGACGATACCGCCTCTTTCTATGAAGTCATCAATGATCTGTGGGAAGTTCTTCATGGACGGGCCAACGACGATAGGCTTGCCGTAAACGGCCGGCTCCATGATGCTCTGCCCGCCGTGTGGGATCAATGTCCCGCCGACGAACACGACGGTCGCAAACTGGTAGGCGGTGGCGAGTTCGCCCAACGTGTCCCCAATAAGAACGTCGGCGGATGGGTCGCCCGGCGCGGGGTCCGTGCGGCGCTTGACGCGCCAGCCTAACCGCTCGGCAAGCTGGGCGACGGGAATAAACCGCTCCGGGTGGCGCGGGACGAGCAGGAGGCGCGTGTTCTCCAGGCCCGGCGTCTGCCGGATGCGGCGCAAGGTGTTGAGAACGGTCTGCTCCTCCCCCTCGTGGACGCTGCCGGCAACGATCAGCGGTGCATTCCCCGCCGTAAGGGCGAGCGAGTGGTCGAGCGCCGACGTCTGCATCTCGGTGACGTCTTTCTCCACAAGGTTTCGGTCGTACTTGATGTTGCCGCTGACGCGCAGCTTGCTTGGGGGGGCGCCTATGCGCTGCAAACGGTCGGCGTCCTCCTGCGACTTCATCAGGAGCAGGCGATAGTTGCGGAAGACCGGCCCCATCAAAGGCTGGAGCCATCGGTAATACTGGAAGGATTGGGCAGAGATACGCCCGTTCGCCATGATGATGGGGATGCCGCGCTTCCTGGTCTCGTGCAGGACGTTGGGCCAGATCTCGGTGTCAATGGTGATGAACAGTTGTGGCCGGACCGTATCCAGCACTTTGTTCGCGATGGAGGCGAGGTCAATCGGGAAATAGAAGGTGTTCCCACTCCCATACTTCGCGAACCGCTCCTGGGCGATAGCTTGGCCGGTCTTAGTGATGGTGCTGAAGACGAAGCGCGCCTGCGGGAACCGCAGCGACAGGGCGTGTGCGAGTGGCTGGACGCTCAGCGTCTCGCCGACGGAGCAGGAGTGTATCCAGATGGTGGGCCGACCGTCGGCCTTGAGCGTATCCGGCAGGTGTCCGAGCCGCTGCCTGAGCGCGGGCAGGTACTTCTGGTGCTTCCAGGCACGGTACAGGAAGTAGGGGGTCATTAGAAAGACCCAGGAGCCGAACAGGAAGCTGTAGAGGGGATACATAAGGGACTTGCGTACCAAGGGCCACGGGTTGAAACCCGGGGCTGAGAAGCGCCCACCGTCCAGGGGACGCAAAAAGGACATGGTCTGCGTCTTCTGTCCCCTGGACAATGGGCTTTTTGGTGCCTCGGGTTTCAACCCGTGGCAATCAGTTTGAGCTTGCTATGCGCTGCTCGTGGTGCCGAACATCGCGATGACGCGCTGCAAGTCGGCCTCGGTGTCCACGCCGACGGTGTCATGGGGCGTCTCGGCCACGAAGATGGGTACGCCGTTTTGCAGGAACCGAAGCTGGTCCAGGCTTTCGGACAGCTCCAAAGATGACTGCGGGAGGGCGTGATACAGCTCCAAAGCCTCACGGGTGTAGGCGTACAGGCCGATGTGCTTGAAGTGCTGTACGCGGCCGGTCCCGGCCCGGTCGAAAGGCACCGGGTAGCGCGAGAAGTAGAGTGCGCTGCCGTTATCTGCCGTGACGACCTTGACGTTGTTCGGGTCGGCAGCCTCGACAGCCTCGATGGCGACTCTGAGTGTCGTCACCCGCGCCCCGCTGCCGTCCGTGAACGGTGCAAGCATCAGTTCCAGATGGTCGGGCCGCAGGGTCGGCTCATCGCCCTGAATGTTGACGTAGATGTCGGCGTCGGTCCGCGTCAGGACCTCATGCACCCGGTCCGTGCCGGAGGGATGCTCGCCGGTCAGGACGACGGGAATGCCCGCCGCCTCGCAGGACAGGCGGATCTCGGTGCTGTCCGTCGCGACTGCAAGGTCGGTCAGGAGGGATGAGCGCTTGGCGTTCATATAGACCCAGTGGATCATCGGGCGGCCCGCGATCTCGCGCAGCGCCTTCCCCGGCAGACGGGATGAGTTGAACCGGGCGGGGATAACGCCCATAATTTTCAGGCTGTTGGTCATAGGCTTTAAAGAGGGCGGCTGACCGCCGGCTTAGGTCTCATCGGGGATCTCGCTCAAGTCCGCCGGGCGCAAATGGATCAGCTTTATTCGCCAGTGTTCGCCGAAACGCTCCCTGACGGCCGCGCCGTCCTCGACCCGCCGCTTCTTTCCCCCCTGCACCCAATATGTCTCGGGCTGGGGCCAGGAATAGATCAGTTTGCCCTCGGCGGCCTCGGCCAATGTCAGCGGCGGGCCGTCGGGAACGATGTCCGTGTCCTGCGCGGCGGGGAGAGGCTGGATGAGACGCTGCCAACCATCACCGAAGCGCAAGTGCCCACAGGTCGTCGAGGCCAGGAGCCGCTTGACGCCGTTCTCGACGAACCAGACCCGGCGGTCGTCCTCTACAGGGACGCGGATCAGTCGCCCTTCAAGCTGCGCGGGGGAGGGGGAGGCCGTTCGGCGCACCGGGGCAGCCGTTCCTCGCGCTTCTTCAGGCGGTGTGGATGTCGAGATGATCTCTACACGGCCCACTTCCGTCAGGAACGAGGGCGGGGCGTAGACGGCGACGAGTTCCGCTTCAAACTGCCCGGCCTCATCAATGGGGAACAGGCCGCCCCCGCCGCCCTTGACGGTGTACGAATACGAGACGCTCTGGCCGTCGGCGGCGGGCAGGATCTCACGGCTCTGGAGCTGCTTCTCGACGGCGATGCGCTCAATGACGCGCCACAGGACCAGCCCCGGCGTTGGCGCGGGCAATTCGCCCGATGCGGTCTTCGACGGCCCCCGCCCGCCGAGCAGGCCGCCGCGCCCACCGGCAAGGTCGATCTGCGCGGTCACGAAAACGGCCTGCGGGTGGGCGGCGAGGTCTTCCATCGAGGGCGGCTACACCTTGTATAAGTGCGAAGACCGATCCGCCTGCCGGAGCGACTCGCCGATGCTGCCCAACACCTGCCCGTTGATGGGGGCGGCGATGACAATGCCCAAGGCATCCCGGTGCAGGCGCTCCAGCCCGTTCTCACGCAGATACCCGGCCTTGCCGGCGATGGCGATGGCATCTGTGGTCATCTGCAAGGCGCTTTCCGACAGAAACAGCTTGGCGGTCATCGTCGCGGCTTCGACCGGCGGGCGCGACTCGGCGGGGAGAGAGGCCATCTGGGCAAGGGCATAGACATGGGTCCGCATGACGCTCAGCAAAGAAGCGAGCTGCGAGACGCGGACGCGGACGCTCTCATACTTCTCGAATGAGTTGTTGGCCTTTACGATGTCCAGAAGCCGGCCAAATGTGCCCAGGGCAATGCCCGTAGCGACGATGCCGGAGTGCAGGCCGCTCTGCATGTCGAGGTTGATGATCGGCCCGATATGGCCCGGCTCCCCCACCCGCTCCGAATCGGGAACGAGGGCGTTGTCCAGGCCGACCACGCCGCTATGAGTCCCTTGAAGCCCCATCGAATCCATCGGTTCGCCGATCCGCAGGCCTGGGTTGTCGGCGGGGACGAGGAAGAAGCCTTTGCCCTCGGTCGTGTCCGTCATCACCATGTAAACGGCCGCGTGGCCCGCACCGGTGCAGAATGCCTTCTGGCCGCTCAAGTGCCAGACGCCGTTCTCGCGGTAGGCCTTGGTGTTCAGGACGCTCTTGTCCGAGCCGACGCCGCTTTCAGACCAGGCCGATGCGCCTAAGGCTTCGCAGGAGATGCGGGGGAGGTATTTCTGCTTCTGCTCCTCGGTCCCCGCCCCGGCGATGCGGTTGACGGTGAGAGTGTGCAGCAGCAAGACGAAAGCGGTCGCAGGCGCGACGCGGGCGATCTGCTCGACGGCATAGGTGACGTTGAGCGTATCCAGTCCAAGCCCGCCGTACTGCGGCGGCGTCTTCATTCCCAGCAGGCCGTAGGCGGCGAGATGCCGGATATTGGTTTCGGGAAATTCGCCCTCGTGCGGGCGAGCCTCCGATGTATGTACGGTCAGTTCTCCGCCGATCAGTCGCTGAACGGCGTCGCCGATCTTAATGCCGGGGTACAGCTCCCGTGGGTCTTGATCCCAAGTCAGAACCATGAGTGGGTGGTCCCTTTCTGCCCCTCAGTATAGCCGATTGGCAGGGCTGGTGTCAACGCGCAAGCGTGTTCGGGCGTCCGAATGCCCCTAAACGTTTTAAGGGCACCTGCCGAAGATACCAACAGGGGCTCAACCTTCGGAGAACGGCGCGATGAGAACCCCAGGACACCATGCAACCCCCTGTACCCGATAACGAAGACGCACGGCTCCAAGCCCTGGGCGAATATCAGATATTGGACACCGCTGCGAAAGCCGAGTTCGATGACTTTACCATGCTCGCGGCCCACATCTACGGAACGCCGATCGCCCTGACCAGCCTCCTTGATGCCGGCCGGCAGTGGTTCAAGTCGAAGGTGGGATTTCCCGATGTCGAGGCTGATGCACGGTTTGCCGGTAACCCACTTGTCACAGGAGAGACGGACGTTCGCTTCTGCGCGAGTACCCCGCTGGTCACCGCCGACGGCCATGCGCTGGGAACGCTGTGCGTCATTGACCACGCCCCACGCACCCTGACGGCGGAGCAGGAGAGCGCGCTGCAAGCGCTCTCGCGCCAGGTCATCGCCCGCCTGGAGATGCGCCGCCAGCTCGCCGACCGGCGGAAGGTGGAGCGGGATCTGCGCGCCGGCGAGGCATTAAAAGCCACAATTCTCCAATCCGCCTTGGACTGCGTCATCACTGTTGACCAGGATGGACGGGTGATGGAATGGAACCCGGTGGCGGAGGAAACGTTCGGCCGCCGTCGTGAGGAAGCCATCGGGCGGGAGCTGGCGGAGTTGATCGTTCCCCCAGCCCTGCGGGAAGCGCATCGGCGTGGGATCGCTCACTATTTGGCAACCGGCGAAGGGCCTATCCTGGGGAAGCGCATCGAGATCAGCGCTATGCGGTCGGATGGCTCCGAGCTGCCCGTCGAACTTGCCATCATGCCGATCCTCCTGGAAGGTGCATCCCCCGTTTTTATCGTCACGATCCGAGACATCAGCGAGCGAAAGCGGACTGAGGAGGCGCTGCGGTTGGCGCACGCTGAGATGGAGACGCGGGTGGAGCAGCGCACAGCGGCGCTGGCCGAGGCGAACCTAGCATTAGCGGCGGAGGGCGACGAACGTCGGCAGATGCAGGCGCAGCTTGCCCATGCGCTCCAGGAGCGCGAGAACATCATGGAGACCGTGCCCGACATCTTGTTCCGGCTGGACTTGAGCGGCCGGCTGACGCAGTGGAACCGGAAGATGGAAGCCGTCACGGGCCTGTCGGCGGAAGAGCTGAAAGATCGGGACGCCATGGCTCTGTTCTCGCTGGAGGAGCGGGGCACAGTCGGTGCGGCGATTGTGCAGGCGTTCGTGACCGGGTACGCCAAAGTGGAGGCTCATCTCCTCGCTCTGGAAGGTGTCCCCGTCCCACACGAGTTCAGCGGCGTGCCGCTGCGGGACGCCGCAGGAGCGGTCATCGGCCTGACCGGGATGGGACGGGACATTACTGGGAGCAAGCGGCAGCAGGCAGACCTTGCCGAGAGCGAACAGCGCTACCGTTCGCTGGTCGAGCACTCGCCGGAAGGCATCTTGGTCTATAGTGACAGCCGCATCGCATACCTAAACAGGGCTGCCCTGAAGCTCTTCGGGGCCGAGACGTCGCAGCAGCTTTTGGGCCGGTCGGTCTTTGATGTGGTCCACCCCGATTGGCATGACGAGGCCCGCGAACGCGCCCGCCTCAGCCAGCAGGATAGAGAATCAAGCAGTCTGGCCGAATTCAAATACCTGCGGATGGATGGGAGCGCAGTGGAGGTCGAGGCGGTCAGCACCCCGATTCTCTTTGAGGGCAAACCGGCCGGCCAAGTCCTAATCCGGGACATCACCGGTCGCAAGCAGGCGGAGCGGGAAATCCACCACCTTCACACCGAGCTGACCCAGGCTTACCAGCGGGCCTTGAACGCCTATGATGCGACAATCGAAGGCTGGTCCCGCGCTTTGGATTACCGCGATCACGAAACCGAAGGACATTCTCGGCGCGTGACTGAGTTGACCATGCAGCTGGCCCAAGCGATAGGCGTGGGCGCGGAAGAGCTGATCCATGTGCGGCGGGGGGCATTGCTGCACGACATCGGCAAAATGGCCGTCCCCGACAGCGTCCTGCTGAAGCCGGGTCCACTCGACGCCGCCGAGTGGGAGGTCATGCGCCGTCACCCCGCCTATGCCCAGGAGATGCTGACACCGATCGCTTTTTTGCGGCCCGCCCTGGATATCCCCCGTTGCCACCACGAAAAATGGGATGGGACGGGTTACCCAGAGGGTCTGCGGGGCGAACAGATCCCACTGGCCGCCCGCCTGTTCGCAGTCGTGGATGTGTGGGATGCCCTGCGCTCGGACCGCCCTTACCGGAAGGCCTGGGATCGGGACCGCACCCTCGACCATATCCGGGGGCTATCGGGCACGCACTTTGATCCGCAAGTCGTCGGGACATTTCTGGCCCTGATGGCCGAAGGCGATCAGCATCAAGATCAAGCACTGGCGCTTGCCGCCTGATTTTCAGGCGCTCCGGGTATACTAAGCTCCAATGACTTTTATCCCCGGAGCGTTTCCCATGACCCTGCCGTTTCGCCCACCTGCCGTCCCGCTCGTCACCCATGACCCCTATTTCAGCGCTTGGTCTTTCAGCGACACGCTGACCGAGACCGAGGTCCGGCACTGGACCGGCACCCATTACGGCCTATGCGGCCTTGCCCGCATTGATGGCCAGACCTTCCGCTGCATCGGCGCGCACCCGCCCGACGTGCCGGCGATGGTCCAGACGGGGCTGGAAGTGACACCGACGCACACCGTCTATTCGTTCGAGGCTGCTGGGGTATCTCTGACCCTGACATTCCTTTCGCCGCTCCTGCCACACGACCTGGATGTCATGTCCCGGCCCGTGACCTACATCACCTGGGAGGCGCGTGCGACCGACGGGCGAACACACGACGTTTCCGTCTATCTGCACGTCCAGGGCGAGTGGGTCGTCAACACGGCAAGTCAGTCGGTGGTCTCCGCACGCTACCGCCGGCCGGGCCTAGACGTGCTGCGAATGGGTTCGGCGAAGCAGCCGATTCTGGAGACTGCGGGCGACAACCTGCGGATTGACTGGGGCTATATCTACCTCGCCGTGCCCCAGGGGGCAGGAAGCGCGACCGCCTTGATTGAGGCCGACCCAGGCCGTCATGCTTTCGCCGAAACAGGCACCCTGCCGGACACCGACCTGATTGCCGTGCCGCGTCCGGCACACGACGGCTGGCCGGTCCTCGCCTGCGTCCTTCCCCTCGGGGCTGTCTCCGAGGCGCCCGTCATACGCCACATCCTGCTGGCCTACGACGACGTTTTCTCCATCGAATACTTCTACCGCAAGGTCCGCCCCTACTGGCGGCGTGACGGCTGGGGAATCACCGAGCTGCTCCAGGCCGCCGAGGTGGAATACACCGATCTTACCGCCCGCTGCGCGGCTTTTGATGCCGAGATCACGGCGGATCTGCGGCAGGCGGGTGGCGAGAAGTTCGCCGCGCTCTGCGCCCTTGCCTTCCGGCAGTGCATCGCCGCGCACAAGCTGGCCGCGGATTTCGATGGCACACCACTGTTCCTCTCTAAAGAGAACTTTTCGAATGGCTGCATCGCGACTGTGGACGTGACCTACCCCTCCGCACCCTTCTTCCTGCTTCTGAACCCTGACCTCCTCCGAGCGATGCTGACGCCCATCCTCGATTATGCGAACACGTCTCGCTGGCCTTTCCCGTTCGCTCCGCACGACCTGGGCACTTACCCACTCTGTAACGGTCAGGTCTACGGAGGCGGCGAGCGGTCCGAGGACGACCAGATGCCGGTGGAGGAGTGCGGAAACATGCTGATCCTGCTGGCCGCCTTGACCCAGGTGGATGGTCACGCGGGATACGCCGAGAAGTACATGCCCCTGCTGACAATGTGGGCCGAGTATCTGCGCGACAAAGGCCTGGACCCGGAGAACCAGCTTTGCACCGACGACTTCGCCGGCCACCTCGCGCACAATGTCAACCTATCGCTCAAGGCGATCATGGGCCTGGGCGGCTTCGCCGCCTTATGCGAGAAGACGGGCCGTGCCGAAGACGCGGCGGCCTACCGCCAAACCGCGCAGGCGATGGCTGACGAGTGGGTCAAAATGGCCGACGATGGTGACCACTCCCGGCTGGCCTTCGACAAGCCGGGCACCTGGAGCCAGAAGTACAACCTGGTCTGGGACACTTTGCTGGGCCTAAACTTGTTCCCGCCGGAGGTCGCCCGCAAGGAAATCGCCTTCTATAAAACCAAGCAGAACGTCTACGGCCTGCCCCTGGATAGCCGCAGCGAGTATACCAAGCTGGACTGGATCGTCTGGACGGCGACCTTGGCCGAGGACCCCGCCGACTTCGCCGCCCTGACCGAACCTCTCTACGCCTGGGCCGACGAGACCCCCGCCCGCGTCCCGCTGACCGACTGGTACTACACGACCAACGGCAAAATGGCCGGCTTCCAGGCCCGGTCGGTCGTCGGCGGCCTTTACATCCCGCTCCTCAAAGATGCTACCGTCTGGCATAAGTGGGCGGCACGCGCAAAGCAGACTGAATAGCGCAGAAGAAGCGACCTTGTAGCGGAGGAAGAAGGGGGCGCGCTTAAACGCGCCCGCGTCTT
>JANLUQ010000551.1:0-6505 GCA_031363565.1 Armatimonadota bacterium
CAGACGCAGGGCTATGGGAAAGGTTCAAAATGTCCGCCTCCATTATAGGCGACTATTGTGACAACGCCCACGCCGCCGTGGGTGACTGATTCCATGCGGGGTCTGCCAGGGCGCACGAGCAGGTCAGACGAGAGCAGATCCGACGAGAGCAGACCAGACAAGAGCAGACCAGAACGCGCGATTGACTGATGTTATGCACCGGCTGTAACCGGGCCGTAAACGACCCGTCCGGGGGGCGAGACGCCGCCCGCCGGGGCGGGCGGGAGAGAAAATCCCCTCTTGCGGTCGCAGACCGATCAGCGCCTCGCTCCCCAGACCTGCCCTTCAGGGCGGGACTGCGTAATATCAGTGATTGAAATCACTCGTCCTGGCCTGCCGACGGGAACCCGGCCCCGACGCTAACCGTTACGGGATTAAGACGACCTTAGGACGACCTTAGAAGGTATACTCACACCATGGAAACGCTGATGGAACCGTTGACAATGGCCCGCACCGATGCGAACCCGCCTATGCAGAGCTTTGGGCAGGAAAACGACCTGTCGCTGCGCGTCCGCGCGATCGACCCCGCGCTGGACCTCGAAGCCGAGATCCTGCGCCTGAAGAAAGACCTAAACGCGGTTATCCTGGCGCACTACTATCAGGATGCGGACATCCAGGACCTGGCCGACCATGTGGGG
The DNA here is from genome assembly GCA_031363565.1 of Armatimonadota bacterium. GTDB lineage: Bacteria > Armatimonadota > Armatimonadia > Armatimonadales > Capsulimonadaceae > JANXMY01. The sequence goes on from JANLUQ010000551.1 coordinate 678, forward strand.
GACAGCCTAGCATTGGCCCAGGCGGCGGCGGCGACCGATGCCGACGTGATCGTCTTCTGCGGCGTCCACTTCATGGCCGAGACGGCGAAGATCCTCAACCCCGACAAGCTGGTCCTGCTGCCGGACCTCGACGCCGGCTGTTCCCTGGCCGACCGCTGCCCCATTGATGAGTACGCCGAATGGCTCAAGAAGTTTCCGGGGCACACGGTCATCAACTATATCAACTCGTCCGCAGCGGTCAAGGCCGTCTCGGACATCATCGTGACTTCCTCGAATGCTGCCGAGATCGTAAAGCAACTTCCCTTGGATGTGCCCATCGTGTTCGGTCCCGACCGGCATTTGGGCCGCTGGGTCGAGAAGCAGACGGGGCGCGAGATGGTGCTGTGGCCTGGTTTCTGCATCGTCCATGAGCAGTTCAGCGCCCGCCGCCTCGCCAAAACACGCGCGGCCTACCCGCAGGCGCAGCTCATCGCCCACCCGGAATGCGAAGAGGCCATCTTGGAGCAGGCGGACTTCATCGGCTCGACTCTGGCCCTCTTGAGGTATGTCCAGACGCATGTGGAGCATACGCAGTTCATCGTCGCCACCGAGGTCGGCATCCTGCATCAGATGGAGAAGGCGCGTCCCGATGCTGAGTTCATCTGCTCCCCGCCCAACTCGGGCTGCAACTGTGCCTCGTGCCCATACATGCGGCTGAACACTTTGGAAAAGCTTTACCTCGCCATGCGCGACAAGCGGCCCGAGATCACGATGGATGAGGATACGCGCGTCCGCGCCCTGCGCCCGGTCCAGAGGATGCTGGACATGAGCAAGGGGCTGTCGCTGGTCCAGCAGAAAGGCGACTAGGCAGAAGGTTGATTAGCATGACGCGCGCTGAGGCTCTGGCCGTCCTGACCGCTCACCGCGCCGAGTTGGCTGCCTTCGGCCTGCGTCGCCTGGCTCTGTTCGGCTCGGTCGCCCGTGATGAGGCCGGGCCGGACAGCGACGTGGACGTACTGGTGGAGTTTGAAGGCAAGGCAACGCTGGACAGTTACGCGGGCCTCTATGATCGCCTGGAAGGTCTGTTGCGGCAGCCTGTTGACCTCGTAACGGCGAGTACGATACGCCCTTTCATGCGAGAAGGTGTGGAGGAGGATGCTTATGAGGTCGAAGGATTATCGTCCGTTTCTTGACGACATCCGCCGATCCTGTGAGCGTGTGATGCACTACACGGATGGCCTCACGGAAGAACAGTTTCTTGCAGATGAAAAGACTTGTGATGCCACTCTGCGTCATTTGATTGTCATCGGCGAGGCCGTCAAGCAAATCCCCTAAGAAGTGCGGGAACAGCATCCGGCGGTGGAATGGAAGCAGATCGCCCGCTTCCGCGATCACGTTATTCACCGCGATTTTTCCATCAACAATGACATCATTTGGGATGTCGTCGCCAGCAAAGTTCCAGAACTACTCGTCGCTCTGGCTTCTGAGGAGTCAGCCGAGACGTGACTATCTCGCTGAGACGCTTCCTCCAGACCGTTCATCAGGGTCAATTACACGTCGGGCTTTTCGCAGATGAAGTCCAGGCCATTGTCGGTCTGCCTGAGAACACCGCCAAAACGTTCCGCAGACACCGCCTGCCTAACATCTGGCTCTATCATGGAAGATTACCTGCGGAGCAACGGTATTGCTGCCTTCCAGCCCGAAATAGTAGGCAAAGAGGGCGTTCTCTTCGCTCCGAGACATCTTATCGTGTCGTCAAGCGATATGACGCCCTCCTTCGATGAAGATTGACGGCTGAATGCCTTTTTGGCGCGGCAAGCTGACCCGACACCCTAAGACACCCTAAGACACCTTATGACAACAAATATTAGCCCACTCCTCGGCGAAGCCTTGGACACGCCCGTTTCCACCCTGCTCAAGCCCCTGCTCGGCGCGCATATGCCGACGGCGGGGGGGCACCACAACGCCATCACGGATGGGGCGGCCATCGGGTGTCATAGTGTCCAGATCTTCACGGCCTCGCCGCGCCAGTGGCGGGCGCCGACGATCTCGCCGGAACTGGCGGAGAAGTTCAAGCAGGTCGTGCGCGAGAGCGGCATCACCAAGATCGTCGCGCACGACTCGTACCTGATCAACCTGGCCGCCGAGCCGGGGAGCGAGGTGCTGGCGAAGTCGCGGATCGCCTTCCGGGCCGAGATCGAGCGGGCCGAGGCTTTGGGCGTGGATTTCCTGGTCTCTCATCCCGGCGCGCACGGTGGTGCGGGGGAGGATGTGGGCATCGCGCGGCTGGTCGAGAGCCTGGACGTGATCCACCGCGAAACGGCGGGGGCGAAGGTGCGGGTCGCGATCGAGACGACGGCGGGGCAGGGGACCTATTTGGGCGGGCGATTCGAGCAGATCGCGCGCATCCTGAATGGCGTCGAGGACCCGGCCCGGCTGGTCGTCTGCCTGGACACCTGCCACATCTTCGCGGCGGGCTATGACATCCGCACGCCGGAGGCGTACCAAGAGACCATGCGGCAATTCGACGAGATCATCGGGCTGGCAAGCCTGCAAGTCATCCACGCCAACGACTCACAGAAAGCCTTCGGCAGCCATGCCGACCGACACGCGCACATCGGCGAGGGGGAGATCGGGCTGGAAGCCTTTCGGCTGCTGGTCAACGACCCGCGCCTGGCGGGCCTGCCGGTCATCGTGGAGACGCCCGAAAGCGAGACGATGCACGAGGTCAACATACGCCGCCTGCACGACCTGATGGTCGAGTGACGCCCTGCCTGCAACTTTCCCCGGCGGCGCGTGTCTGAATCAGCAGTAACCACGGAGGTATGCGCCATGAATCACTCACCCGACCCAAGCGGCGGGATCATCGCCGGCATCTTTCTGTTCTACGGTTTTATCATCCTGCTCAGTCTCGCGTCCTTCGTCTTCTGGATCGTCGAGATCGTGGATGTCGCCCGGCGTGAGTTCAAAGATTCGAACACGAAGCTGCTTTGGCTGCTGGTTGTCGTGCTGGCACACGGTCTAGGGGCGCTGATCTACTACTTCGCCGGCAAGCCGCAGGGCTGGCTGCCGGGGCAGACGCCGCTTTATTCACCGTACCCGACGCAGGGGTATCCTCCGCAATATCCGCCGCAGGGGCAGTGGCCTCCTACGGCGGGTACGGGCTATGGTCAAAATCCCTCTTCGCCCTCACCGCCTGAAAACAGGCAGGAATAAAGAAGTAGGCAGGAATAAACTCCGGTCGGCGGTAATTGTTAGGGTGTGACCGTCATCCCTGAAAACCCGTTGCCTGAAAGCTTAGGCCCGGAGACACTGCCAGTGGGGTTGTCCCGCCTGCAAGTACGACGCGCCCTGCGGCTCTGGACCGTGGAGGGCTGCGTTGCCACCGTCCAGATCTCGCTGACATCGGGCGCGTTCCAGACCGGCTTCGCGCTGTTCCTCGGGTGCAGCCCGTTCTGGCTCGGCGCACTGGGCGGCATCCCCGCGTTGGCCGGCCTGGTGCAGCTCCTTTCGTCTTACCTCGCCCAGCGTTATGGGGAGCGCAAACCGCTCGTCCTATGGTTCTCGTTCGTCTCGCGCCTGCTCTGGGTGCCGATGCTGCTGATCCCCTTCGTCCTGCCGCGCCCGTGGTGGGTCGGGACATTCCTCGCGCTGACTCTCCTGTCTTCCCTGCTCGCCAATGTTTCCGCGCCCTTGTGGACGGCCTGGATCACCGACCTCGTCCCTGAAGACAACCGGGGGCGTTACTTCGGGCGCAAGAACATGTACGGCGGCTGGGTCGGGATGCTCGTCCCCGTCGCGGGCGGCTACTTCCTGGATGCCGCCTCCAAGAACCCGGCCTGGGGGCAGGCGGCGGCGTTCGCGGTCATCTTCGGGGCGGCGACACTCTTTGCAGGCGGCTCGCTCGGCCTGGCAGCGCGAAGCCCGGATGTGCCGCAGGAGCGCGCGGGTGCGGACGGCGGCGGGTGGGCGGCGGCGCTGGACTATTACCGCGCGCCGTTCGCGGACATGAACTTCCGCCGGATCACGGCCTATGTGGTCGCCATGGTCGTGGCCCAGTCCATCGCGGGCCAGTTCTTCACCGCCTACCAGATTCAGTACCTCGCCCTGAACTTCACCGCCCTCCAACTGCTGGCCGCGGCGGCGGCGCTGGCCTCGCTTGGCTCGATGCCGCTGTGGGGATATCTGGCGGATAAATACGGCAACAAGCCGATCCTGGCTATTTGCAGCGCCCTGGTGGTGGTGCCGCCCCTACTGTGGGTGCTGGCGCTCCCCGATGGGATCACGGGCTTGTGGGGCTATGATGGGGGGCACCACCTCCACGTCTCATTGACCAAGCTCGATATCATCGTAGTGAACATCTTTGCGGGCGTCGGCTGGGCCGGGGTCGGGCTGACACAGTTTAACCTGATCATCGGCGCGTCGTCCGCCGACAAGCGGACGGTCTATGTGAGCGCCATCGCCGCCGTGGCCGGCCTTGCGGGCGGCTTGGCTCCGATCGCGGGCGGGGCTTTGATGGAGGCGATGGGACACTTGACGTTCCCGGCGCACGGCCTGATCCGCAACAACTACCATGTGCTGTTCATCCTCTCGGCGGGCCTGCGCGTCGCGGCGATGCTGCTGATCCGTCCGATCCACGAGGAGGGGAGTCGGCAGGCCACCTATGTGCTCAAGCAGCTCAAGGCGTCCAAGCCCGTTGGCTCGTTCGCGGGCATCCAGAAGCTGTCCCGCGCGGGCAGTCCACAGGCGCGTGCCCAGGCGGTAGAGTCGCTGGGGCGGCTGAAGACGCCACTGGCGGTGGAAGAGCTGGTGCGGACCTTGGACGATGTTTCGCTGGCCGTTCGGGAGCAGTCCGCCGTCGCCCTGGGGGAAATTCGGGACCCGCGCGCGACGATTCACCTGGTCCGCAAGCTGACCGACCCGGCTTCGGGCATCAGCGGCGCGGCGGCCACGGCACTGGGCAAGATCGGGGACAGGGCTGCCCTGCCTGCCCTGGCCGCTGCTGCCCAGCTTGGTCCGCCGCCGCGCCAGCTCGCCGCCCTGGAGGCGTTGGGGCGGCTATCCGACCCGTCGGTTTCCGGCATCCTGGGCGTCCTGATGCGCGACCCGGACTCGGCGGTTCGCGCGGCCGCCCTGCGCGCTTTGACGGAGCGCGAGGACCCGGCCAGCCTGCCGGGCCTGATCGCGCAGCTTGGATCTGAGCAGGAGCCGGCGAACCTTGCCGTTCTGGCCGATGCCTTGGGACGATTGGGAAGCTCGGAAGCCGCCCTGCCGCTGCTTGGCGCGCTGGACCGGAGCGTGTCGCCGACGGTGAAGCGGGAGATCTTGAACGCTATCGGCAGCCTCGGGGGCGGGCGCGATGCTTTCTACCCCTATCTGGCACTGGACTCATATGCACGGGATGAGACAGTCGGTAAGATCCTGATGAATATCCAGCGCCGCTACCGGGCGCGGGCGGCACAGGGGAAGGAGCCGGGGGCGGCCCGGATCTCGATCCTGGCGAAGCGCGCCCTGGCGGCCTACACCTTGGGCGATAATAAAACCTGCCTGGCACGGCTGGCGCGGCTGGCGCGGCTCCTGCCGTCCGACCCGGCCCTGCCCGCCTGTGAAATACTGCTGGCTCTGGATGCGCGGAGCGGGGGGGCACCATCGGGGGAAGAAGTGCTGCTGGGCGTGTTTCTGGTGCGGCGGATGACTGGAGGGTAGGAGCGAAGTGGCGTGTCGGTGATGCCGATGGGCCTCTCCATTTATTGCTGTAGGCTCCTCCTGCGGCGACGGGGCGTTTATGGGATGACGGCGAGCTGATCAATGACTCTCTTGACGCCCTGAATCTTCTTGGCATCGGCAAG